>JBIQKL010000004.1:36477-71543 GCA_044506555.1 Hyphomicrobiales bacterium
GGCGGCTCGAGCGCGGCGGCGCGCGGCGGCGCGCCGTCGTGGGTCGCAGACGGCGGATCGCGGTCGGCGAATTCCTGGCTGAGATAGGAGATCGGGACGCCGGGCTCGCCGGCCATGTTCTCGGCGCTGGCGAAGGTATAGGACCGCGCCGAGCCATGGCAGTTGATGCAGTACTGCCCGAAGCCCATCGACGGCGGCGGATTGTCGGAACGCGGCGGCCAGTCCGGCGTGTAGGGCTCGTTCTGGAAGAAGCCGTAGAACCAGCCGTCGAGCGACCCGGCGGAATCCCGCACCATGATCGCGGCGCCGAAATCCGGATAGAGATGCGCCGGGTCGATGTCGCGGCAGGGACCGGTCGGGCTCGAGAACATCTCCTTGATGATGATCGCCCCGTCCGGCGGGGGCGGATCGTCGTCGCGCTCGGGACCACCCTCGGGCTTGCGTGTGCGGACCCACTCGGCCGCCTCCGGCGAGTACCAGACCAGCACCGGGGCGTGGGTACCGAAGTTCCGCGACGACCACTCGCCGTCGCGGAGGGTGGCGACGCGCGGCCCGGCGAGGCGGATGCCCTTGTCGTGGACCCAGCCCGCCGCCTCGTTGCGGTGGCAGAAGTTCGCGCCATAGGCGTTGAGCACGGTCTCGTACTCACCGAGCGGCAAGGCGGCGGGGTTCCGTACCTTCGTCTCGAGCTCGGCGCAGAGGGCGGGATCGGCCATGACCACGGGCTCGGCCCGGAACGTCGGGCAGGCTGCAGGTGCGGCCGCGGCCGCGGGCAGCGACACAACCATCGCAATGCCGAGTGACACGAGCGGCAGGAAGCCGTTCCGCATCGTCTTATCCCCCCGAAGCGCCCAGTTCGGAGGAAGTCTAAACGAATTGCGCGAGCCGCGAAAACCTATAAAGGGCCCGCCGCCTCACCAGGCGAGCGCCTGTCCGTCGAGCGCGGCCACCAGCTTCGCGTCCTGCCCGTAGATGTCGTTGCGGAAATTGGGCAGGCCCTGGTCGACCCAGGCGGTGAAGTAGGTGATGTGGATCGGCAGCGAGTCGGCGAGATTGACCACCGTCCGCTTCTGCGAGGCGACGACCGCGTCGATGCGGTTCATGTCCCAGCCTGCCACGCCCCCAACCGCCAGCACCTGTAACGCGAGGTCGAGCGGCCGCGCGAGGCGGATGCAGCCGTGGCTGAAGGCGCGCTCGGCCCGCTCGAAAAGGCTCCGCGACGGCGTGTCGTGGAGATAGACGTCGAACTGGTTGGGGAACATGAACTTGACCCGGCCCAGCGCATTGTTCGGCCCCGGCCGCTGGCGGAGCTGGAACGGGAAGTTGCCCGGCCCGTACTGGCTCCAGTTGATCGAGGTCAGCGGATAGACGGTGTCGCCGCGCACGGCCTCGAAGCCGGCCGCCTGGCGGGCCGCCGGGTTGGACTTGAGCTTCTGCAGCTCCTCCTTGATGGCAATGCTGGTCGGGACGTTCCAGTACGGGTTGAACTCGAGATAGCGGACCCGGTCGCTGAACACCGGCGTCTTCGAATAGGGCTTGCCGACGACGACGTTCATCCGCTCGACCATGCGGCCGTCGGCGATGCGCTTCAGCTCGAACCCGGCGATGTTGACGATGAGGTGGTTGCGGCCGAGCGCCGGCGGCATCCAGCGCCAGCGCTCCATCGAGAGCACGATATCCTGGACCCGCGTCTCCACCGGGACGTTGAGTGCGGCGACGGTGCCCTTGCCGACGATGCCGTCGATCTCGAGCCCGTGGCGGGCCTGGAAACGCTTGACGATGGCGACCAGCGCCTCGTCATAGGTCTCCCCGGCCCCGGCGGGCGCCTGCGGATCGGCGCCGTCGGTGACCGCAAGCCGGGCACGGAGCGCCGGCACCCGCGGGTCGGTCATGCCGGGCTTGAGGGATTCGCCGAGCGGCACCATCGGCCAGCCGCCGGCGCCGGCCAGCGCGCGGTAGTCGGCGAGCGCCGCCCGAAGGTCGGCATATTCCGGCGCCTGCGGCTGCCAGGCGATGAAGAAGCGGTCGAGATTGGGCGCCGCGCCGACACCGTTCAGCGCCGCGAGCTGGTCGATCGAGCGTCCCTCCTGGAAGAAGTCGGGATCGACCTTGTGCGGCAGCACCCGGCCGACCTGGAGGTCCGAGGCGTATTGGAGGAACGCCGCCGAGAAATGGAGCTCGATGATCGCACGGCCGCGCGAGTTGGTCTCACCGGTCGCGGCCATCAGCTTCTCGAGCTGGCCCGCCGGATAGGCGGCGGGATCGAGGCCGTCGTCGGCCGCGTTCCGGAGCCATCCGATCAGCTCCGCAGCGCGTGGCTCGCCGAGCCAT
Organism: Hyphomicrobiales bacterium; assembly: GCA_044506555.1. Taxonomy (GTDB): domain Bacteria; phylum Pseudomonadota; class Alphaproteobacteria; order Rhizobiales; family Kaistiaceae; genus Bauldia. The sequence goes on from JBIQKL010000004.1 coordinate 38,809, forward strand.
AGGATCGGACGGGCACCGTCGCCGTAATAGGCGGCAAGCGCCTCGCTCCGCTGGCGGACCGGCAGCGGCAGGTTCGGCTCGGTGGCCAGCAGGTTGACGATCTCGGCCCGGAGCGCGACGCGGTCGGCCGGCGAAAGCGGCGCCTGGGCCGCGGCGGGCACGCCTGCGAAGAGGAAGGCGAGGACCGCGAACAGGGCGGCGACGGGCGCGGCGCCGATGGTACGGAAGGTCAAGGTCCGCGTGCTCCCTTTACTGCATCGGCGGCGCATAGAGGATGCCGCCTTCGGTCCACAGGGCATTGACGCCGCGGCGGATCCCGAGCGCCGATGATTCACCGAGATTGCGGTCGAAGATCTGGCCGTAATTGCCGACCCCGGCGATCACCGCGGCAAGCCAGTCCTCGGCGATGCCGAGGCGGGCCGAGGCGGGCCGGCCGAGGGCGACGGCCTCGGCCGGGTTGCTCTCCACCGATTCGTCGGTCATGCCGCGCTCCTCGGCGTTGACCAGGCCGTAGAGGGTCCAGCGGACGAGCCCGGTCCACGCCGGATCGCCGTCGCGGGTCACCGGCCCGAGCGGCTCCTTCGAGATGATCTCGGGCAGGATCACGTAGTCGTCGGGCTCGGGCAGGACCGAACGCTCCGCGGCGAGTGCCGACGCATCGGCCGTGAACACGTCGCAGTCGTTCGAGGCGAAAGCCATGCGCGCCTCCGGTCGCGACGTGAAGCGGACGAACGAGACATCGAGACTGTTCGCCATGAACCAGGCCGCGGCGTTCTCCTCGGTGGTGGTGCCGGTGACGACGCAGACCCGCGCCCCGGCGAGCTGCAGCGCGCTCGTCATGCCGTCGACCACGTGGGCCATGAAGCCCTGGCCGTCGTAGAAGGCGACGCCGGCGAATTCGAGCCCGTCGAGGTCGCGCGACATGGTCCAGGTCGAGTTTCGCGACAGGACGTCGATCCTGCCGTCCTTCAGGGCGTCGAAGCGCGCGGCAGCCGAGAGCGGCACGTAGTCGACCGCGCCGGGATCGCCGAGCGCCGCCGCGGCGACCGCATGGCAGATGTCGACGTCGAAGCCCGACCAGCCGCCGTCGGGGCTGCGGGTCGAGAAGCCGGGAAGCCCGTCGCTGACGCCGCAGACCAGCTTGCCGCGGGCACGGACGTCGTCGAGCGTGCCCGCCTGCGCAACCGTCGCGGCAACGGCCAGCACCGCCACCACGGTTGTTCCCACCACCAAAGATCGTCCGAGCACGCGCGCACCCTCCCGCCGAATCAGCATCCCAAGGGAATCAGGCAAAACACGGCGGCACAATGTCGGTCGCCACAAGGCGCCTCGCGCGATCTCCGCGGCGCCGCGAGGGACTTGAAAACCACGCCCAAAGTCGCGACATGCTAGGTCTTGGGCGGAACCCCAAGGAACGGCAGGAACATGGCGGCGCGGAAACCCGATATCTGGATGTGGGCGCAGATGCGCGCCATGATGAACGAAGCGGACGAGATGCGCGGCCGCTTCTTCGAGCTGCGCAAAGGCAAGGCGGTGCCGACCTGGGAGCCGCCGGTCGACGTGATCGAGACCGCCGACGAGCTTCTGGTGCTGGTGGCGTTGCCCGGCGTCGATCCTTCGACCGCCGAGGCGGTGATCAGCGGATCGGACCTGGTCGTCGGCGGCACCCGCCGCGTGCCGGAGTGGCTCCGCACCGCGCGCATCCACCGCATGGAGCTGCCCTATGGGCGCTTCGAGCGGCGCATCCCCCTGCCCGCCGGCCGCTACGACGCGGTGAAGCGCGAAGCGGCCAACGGCTGCCTGCTGATACGCCTGCACAAGACCGAGAGAGCCTGATCGTGGCCGATACCGAGACCCTGAGCGCGAAAGAACCCGAGACCGGCGCCCGCACCGAGCGGGAAATCCCCGCCGACGCGATCGCCATCGTGCCGGTCCGACAGCTCGTCATGTTCCCCGGCATGGTGATCCCGGTGACGCTGGGCCGGCCGCGTTCCGTCGCCGCGGCGCAGGACGCGGTGCGCGGCGAGCGCCAGATCGGCGTGCTCGCCCAGCGCGATCCGAGCACCGACGAGCCGGGCGAGATCGACCTCTACCGGATCGGCACGGTCTGCAACGTCGTCCGCTATCTCACCGGCAAGGACGGCACGCATCACGTCGTCTCGCAGGGCGAGCAGCGCTTCCGCGTGCTCGAATTCCTCTCCGGCTGGCCGTTCCTGGTGGCCCGGATCGAGCGGATCGCCAATCCCGACGGCCACGAGCCGCAGATCGAAGCGCGTTTCCTCAACCTCAAGCGCCAGGCGATCGAGGCGCTGGAACTCCTGCCCCAGGTGCCGCAGGAGATGGTCCAGCAGATCGGCGCGATCACCGATCCCGGCGCGCTCGCCGACATCGTCGCCGCCTATCTCGACCTCAGCGTCGAGCAGAAGCAGGAGGTGCTCGAGACCATCGATCTCGTCGCCCGGCTCGACCGGGTGTCGGCGTTCCTCGCCGAACGGATCGAGGTGCTCAGGCTGTCGCAGGAGATCGGCCAGCAGACCCGCGCCTCGCTCGACAAGCGGCAGCGCGAGGTGCTGCTCCGCGAGCAGATGGCCGCGATCCAGAAGGAGCTCGGCGAGAGCGACGGCAAGGAGAACGAGATCGCCGAGCTCACCGAGGCGATCGTCAAGGCCGAGATGCCGAAGGAGGTCGAGGACCAGGCGCGGCGGGAGCTGCGGCGGCTCGAGCGCATGCCCGAGGCGGCGGCCGAGTACGGCATGATCCGCACCTATCTCGACTGGCTGATCGAGCTGCCGTGGAAGCTCGCGCCCGAGGAGCCGATCGACCTCAAGGAGGCGCGGCGCATCCTCGACGAGGACCATTTCGGCCTCGACAAGATCAAGCGGCGGATCATCGAATATCTCGCGGTCCGCAAACTCGCGCCCGAAGGCAAGGCGCCGATACTCTGCTTCGCCGGGCCGCCCGGCGTCGGCAAGACCTCGCTCGGCCAGTCGATCGCCCGCGCCATGGGCCGGAAGTTCGTCCGCGTCTCGCTCGGCGGCGTCCATGACGAGGCCGAGATCCGCGGCCACCGGCGGACCTATGTCGGCGCGCTACCCGGCAACATCATCCAGGGCATCCGCCGCGCCGGCGCGCGCAACTGCGTGATGATGCTCGACGAGATCGACAAGCTCGGCCGCGGCATCCAGGGCGATCCGTCGGCGGCGATGCTCGAGGTGCTCGATCCCGAGCAGAACTCGACCTTCCGCGACAACTATCTCGCGGTGCCGTTCGACCTGTCGAAGGTGGTGTTCATCACCACCGCCAACATGCTCGACACGATCCCCGGGCCGCTCCGTGACCGCATGGAGATCATCTCCCTCTCCGGCTATACCGACGGCGAGAAGCTCGAGATCGCCAAGCGCTACCTGGTCCGGCGCCAGCTCGAGGCGAACGGCCTCAAGCCCGAGCAGGCGGAGATCAGCGATGGCGCGCTGCGCGAGATCATCGACCACTACACGCGCGAATCCGGCGTCCGCAACCTCGAGCGCGAGATCGGCCGGGCGCTCCGCTACGCCGCGGTCGAGATCGCCGAAGGGCGGACCGAGAGCGTGAAGATCGACGTCGCCGACCTCGGCAAGGTGCTCGGGCCGCCGCGCTTCGAGAACGAGGTGGCGATGCGGACCAGCGTGCCCGGCGTCGCGACGGGGCTGGCATGGACGCCGGTCGGCGGCGACATCCTGTTCATCGAGGCGACCCGCACGCCGGGCAACGGCCGGCTGATCCTCACCGGCCAGCTCGGCGACGTGATGAAGGAGAGCGCGCAGGCCGCGCTGAGCCTGGTCAAGAGCCGCCACGAATCGCTCGGCATCGACGCGGAGAAGCTCGAGAAGAGCGACATCCACATCCATGTCCCGGCCGGCGCGATCCCGAAGGACGGCCCGAGCGCCGGCGTGGCGATGACCATGGCGCTGGTCTCGCTGCTCACCGACCGCACCATCCGGAGCGACACGGCGATGACCGGCGAGATCAGCCTCCGCGGCCTCGTCCTGCCGGTCGGCGGCATCAAGGAGAAGACAGCCGCCGCGGCGCGGGCCGGGCTCAAGCGGGTGATGCTGCCGGCACGGAACGGCAAGGACCTCGAGGAGATCTCCGAGGATGCGCGGCGCCAGCTCGAGTTCATCCGGCTCGAGACGATCGACGACGCGGTCGCCGCGGCGCTGGAGCCGAAGGCGTAGCCCTCCCGCTCGCAGTCCGGAAGGAGCGACGGCCTAACGGCCGACGAACTTCTTGTAGACGTAGCCGCGCTTGCCGCCGGCCTCGATCTCGCACCAGTAGTCGCAGCCGAGCACCTTCACCGAGAGGCCCTGGGCCAGGACGGCGACGACCGGCGCGCCGTTGTCGGGCTCCGCCCGCATGTTGACGAAGGTGTTGATCGTCGCGCGGCTGCCGCGGGTGACGGTGGCGGGACGCTCCACCGGTGCGTCGGCAGCGGCGGTGGCCGGCTCGGCCTCTTCGGATGCCGCTTCTTCGGCCTCGTCGCGGAACAGGGACTGGCTCACCGGATCATAGGTGGGGACAGCCGGCCCGTAGGCCAGCGGCGGTGTCTCCGGGCCGTAGGCCGGCATGCCGCGAGCCACCTGAAGGCGCTGGCCCGCCGGCGGCCGGATCACCGGCGGCGGCGCGATCGCGGTCGGCAGCATCGGCGCCGCATCGGCAACCAGGGCTTCGGGCGGCGTTCCGGCCTCGGCGATCACCGCGGTGCCGGAGCGCTTGGCTTCGAGTTTGGGTCGGTCGGCAAGCAGGGTCGCGAGCGCCCGGTCTACCGTGGCGGGCGGCGGGGGCGGAGCGGCATCGTCGGCGGTGCTCGCCAGCGCCGGTGCCTCGACGTCGACCGACGCGGTCGACGGGGGCGGCGGTTCGGCGAAGGGCCGGGCCACCACCAGGAGGCCGAGTCCGACCCCGAGGCCCAGGACCGCGGCTGCCGACATAGTGCGAATGCCGCGGCTTCGCTCACGCGCCGCGAGCTTGCGCTCCGCCTCGATCGCCGCAGGCGACGGCACCGCGCGCGGCGGCGGAAGCTCCGTCACCGGCCCGCGAAGCGGCGCCGGCCGGGAGCGCGGGGGGCGTGGCTCGGACAGGTATTTCCGCCAGGGCGCGTCGTCGAGCGCGGCCTCATGCGAAGGCGGCGGAGGCTCGCGAAGGTCGACATAGGTCCGCTGGCGAATCGGATCCGGGGCGAAGGGCGACCGGTCCGGCGGTACGGCGGGCTCGGCGAGTCGCAACGAGACTGGAGCGCGAAACGGCGTTGCCGGCGTCCGCCGCTGCGGCTTCGTCTGCAGGGTCTCCTCCAGCGAGCGGAGCTGGTCGAGGAGCGCCGCCTCGAGCTTCGCCGCCGTGGCATCGGCTTCGGCGGACGCGGCCGCGCGCGGAGCGGCCTCCAAAACGGCGGGCTCTGCCGGCGGCGGCATCGGTATGGCAGGGGGCGGGGGCTCGTCGGCGGCGATTTCGGGCGTCACGGCAACCGGATCGGCCTTCCTGACGGGCGCGGGAAGCGCGGGGAGCACCGTCTCGGGCGTCGTCGGCTGCGGCGCGGGCAGGGCAACGGCGTCGATCAGCGTCGCCGCCACAGCGATGATCCGCGACGAATCGTCTATCGGCGGCGTTTCGACCTTGGCGGGGGTCGATTCGGCCGCCGGCGGCGCAAGCAGGTCCGGCGCCACCTCGAAGCCGAACGCAGCGGCCATCGCCATGATTCGGGGGGTAGCCTCGTCGGCCGATTCGCGATCCGCCGTCTTCGCAACCGGTCCGGGTTCTGGTTCGGTCGCTTTCGCTTCTGTTGTCGGCATCGCGGAAGACCCTGTCGACGGCGTCGCCGTCATCGCCCGGGGCCTCGCAAGGGCGGCGGGATCCTTGGACTTCAAGGCTTCCCGTCGTTGCAGACGCTCGAACGCCGCATCCCCCGGAGACAATCGCGGGTTGGGATGGGACTGGTTCTCGCTGTGCTGAATCGCCATGGCGTCGACCCCTCGTTCGCCACAGCCCCCGATTTCTTACCACCTCATCGCCACGACCGTGCCCGCCGAATAAGGCAAAGTGCGGGCCGGAACAGAATCCTTGTCACAAACTGCAGCGTACCAACTCCAGCCGATTCTTGCGCCCCGATTCGACACGGCGCCGCCACGAGCGAAATGCGGAGAAGGCCGGCCCGGTTCCAGGCGCCTATCGAGAGCCGTGGCGGGCCTTATACGCGCAGGCGTGCGCCCCGCCCATAGGCGAGCAGCATCATCACGATCACCACGCCATAGATGATCTGCCGCCCGGCCTCCGGCATCTGCATCACCGACAGCACGCTCTGGAGCAGGACGATGAGGATGGTGCCGGCGACGGTGCCGGAGTAGCGGCCGGAGCCGCCGAGGATGTTGGTGCCGCCGATGACCACCGCGGCGATCGACGGCAGGAGATAGGGGTCGCCCATCGCCTGGAACGCCTTGGAGGAATAGCCGGCGAGCAGGATGCCGGCGAGCGCGGAGAGCATCGAGCAGAGCACAAAGCTCGCCACCACCACCAGCCGCGTGTTGACGCCGGAGAGATAGACGGCCGCCTCGCGGTTGCCGATGGCATAGATGTAGCGGCCGAGCGGCGTGCGCCGAAGCATCCAGGCGACGGCGAGGCTGACCAGGATCCAGACGATCACCGGATTGGGGATGCCGAAGACGTCGCCCTTGGCGATCCACAACATGGCATCGGTCGGCACCGATGACGGCGAGAAGCCGCCGGTGAGCATCACCATGAAGCCGCGAAGCATGACGTTGACGCCAAGCGTGAAGATCATCGACGGCACGCGGAGATAGGCGACGCCGAGGCCGTTGAAGAGGCCGATGGCGAGGCCGACGCCGAGGCCGACGGGAATCGCGAAAGGCCCCCCGACCGCCGCCGCCAGCATCGCCGATGCCGCCATCGTCCACGGCACGGACAAGTCGATATGACCGAGCAGCACGACGATCATCATGCCGGCGGCGACGATGCCGAGGAACGAGGCGACCTTGAGTTGGAGGATCAGGTAGGTCGGCGAGAGCAGCGCCGCATTGCCCTCGAAAACCAGCGTATAGGCGGTCCCGACGATGAGGATCGCAACGATGAAGATGCCCGCGAAGAGCAGCGGCCGGTCGATGGATCGCCGAAGGTCGGACATCTGCGGGAGCGCCATCGGATCACCGGAACATGTTGAGGCGGTTCTTGACGCTGAAGGCGCGCGCGGCGCCCAGCGTGACCGCGATGACCAGGATCAGCCCCTCGAACATCGGCTGGAGGAGCGGATTGGCGAGGAAGCCGACCACCGAATCCGTGTCGACGACCCGGAAGCAGAAGGTGATCGAGCGGAGCACCATCACGCCGAAGATGGTGCCGATGACGCCGCCCGAGCCGCCGAACAGCGAGGTCCCGCCGATCACCACCGCGGCGATCGAGTTGAGGGTGTAGGTGCCGGCCTGGATCGGGTCGGCATTGCCGCTGCCGGTCTGGATCGCGAAGTAGAGCCCGGCGAGCCCGGCGAACACGCCGCTGAGGGTATAGGCCGCGAGCTTCGAGCGGTTGATGCGGACGCCGGACATGTACGCGGCGGCCTCGTTCGAGCCGATCGCATAGCCGCCGCGGCCGATCTCGGAGTTGCGATAGGGCACCCAGATCAGGAGGATCACCAGCAGCAGGATGACGATCGGCATCGGGATGCCGGAGATCAGGTTGAACCAGCCCGGCGGGTCGCCGTCCCACCAGCCGTAGGTCGCCGGCAGCTCGGCCAGAGCATTGGTCGCCACCCAGGACAGGTCGCCGTCGACCTCGCCGCCCGGCGTCGGCCGGATCAGCAGCGCGCAGCCGGTGAACACCGCGCCGGTGGCGAGCGTCACCACGATCGGCTGCAGCCGGCCATAGACGATGATCAGGCCGTTGAGCAGGCCGCCGGCCAGTCCGACCAGCAGGCAGATCACCATGCCGAGGACGATTTCCGGCCCTGTGCCGATCACCACCTCGGAGGCCACGGCGTTGACCAGCGTCATCAGCGAGCCGACCGAAAGGTCGATGCCGCCGAGGATCACCACCATGGTCTGCGCCATCGAGACGAAGATCAGCGCCAGCGCCTCGTTCGAATTCTGGACGAACAGGTCGGTCGTGAAGCCCCGCGGGTGGAGGCTCGAATAGAACACGTAGAGGACCAGGAACAGGCCCGCCGCAATCAGCGCGCCGGTGTTATGGGAAATCCAGAGCCTGAAATTGCTCATTGCGGCCGCACCATCTCCTCCGCGGCCGCGCTGTCGAGCGGCAGGTTGAACGAACTCGCCACGATGTTGGTCTCGGTGATCTGGTCGCCCTCGAGTGCGCGGACGAGCCGCCCGCCATAAAGGATGAGCACGCGGTCGCAGCAGCCGATCAATTCGTCATAGTCGGTCGAATAGAGGATGATCGACGTACCGGCGTCGGCGAGCTCGCGGAGGAGCCGGTAGATCTCCTCCTTGGTGCCGACGTCGATGCCCCGCGTGGGGTCGTTGAGGAGGAGAATCTGCGGGCCGGTGAGCAGCCACTTGGCGATCACCACCTTCTGCTGGTTGCCGCCCGAGAGCGTGGCCACCGGGTCGGCGACGTCCCCGACCTTGATCTGCAGCTTCCTGACCATGCCGTCGACCGCGTTCTTCTCGGCGGCACGGTCGATGACCGCGTGCGGCGACAGCCACTTGAGCGCAGTGATCGAGATGTTGTCGGAGATCGACATCGGCAGCATCAGGCCCTCGGTCTTGCGATCCTCGGGGATAAGCGCCATACCGAGCGCCGGCTTGGTCGCCGCGCCCGGGCTCGAAGGCACGCCGTCGCGACCGCGGATGCGCACGGTGCCGGTGACGTTCCGGAGCACGCCGAACAGCGCGAGCAGGATTTCGCGCTGGCCCTGGCCGTCGAGGCCGCCGAGGCCGACGATCTCGCCCTTGCCGAGAGTGAAGGAGATATCGCTGAGCCGGTCGGTCCAGCCGAGGTTCTTCACCTCGAGCTCGACCGGAGGCGGCGCGGTGCGCACCGGCTTCGGCGGGTAGACGTTGGAGACGTCGCGGCCGATCATCATCTGAACGATCGCCTCGTCGGTCTCCGTGCCCTTCTGGAAGGTGCTGATGTGGCGCCCGTTCCTGAACACCGAGATGGTGTCCGCGAGCTCCTCGATCTCGTGCATCCGGTGCGAGATGTAGAGGAGCGCGAGGCCCTCGTCACGGAGCTTGTGGAGGATCCGGTAGACCCGCTCGACGTCCGCCGCAGTCAGCGCCGAGGTCGCCTCGTCGAGGATCAGGAGCTTCGGGTTGCGGCCGAGCGCCTTGGCGATCTCCACCATCTGGCGCCGCGACAGCGGCAGGTCGCCGACCCGGGCGCGGGGATTGACGTCTTCGCAGCCGACGCGCGCGAGCAGTTCCTCGGCGCGACGGCGCTGGGCGCGGCGGTCGATGAGCCCGAGTCGCTTCGGCGGCCGGGTGATCGAGATGTTGTCGGCGACCGAAAGGTCCGGCAGCACCGACAGTTCCTGGAACACCGCGACGACGCCGGCGGCATTCGCCGCCTGGGGGCTGTCGAAGGCGACGCGCCGGCCGGCGAAGGTCACGGCGCCCGCATCGGGCTGGACCACGCCGGCGATGATCTTGATCAGGGTCGACTTGCCGGCGCCGTTCTCGCCGAGGACGGCATGGATCGACGATGCCCTTGCCGCGAAATCCACATCGGCCAGCGCCGCGACGCCGCCATAAGACTTGGCGATGCCGCCCATGTCCAGGAGCGGCGCGGCCGTCACGTTGCTCACTACTTCCCTCCCCCGAGGAAGAAGCGTCGCCGGCTTGCGGCCGGCGACGCCGGATGTGTCAGGCGACTATTCCTGGTTGTCGCCGGTCTGCGCCATGAGCTGCGGCGCCGTGAAGTTCAGGCCGCAGGGCGGGAAGGCGTTGGCCGCGAAGAAGTCCGCGGTGAGATCGGGGAAGTAGTCCTCGCCCTCCTTCATGATCTCGTAGTTGGTGGTCGGGTTGGGGATCTTCACCAGTTGAGGGATCGGCTCGCCCTGAAGCGCGGCGATCGCCTCCTTCATCGCGATCGCGACCTGGGCCGGGGACTGGCCGTAGGAGAAGCCCTTGAGCCCCTCGTCGGCGAACTCGGCCATCTGGATGCGGAAGAGGTTCTCGCCCTCGCCGGCGATCGGGATGAAGGGATGCTTGGCGTCGATCAGCGCCTGGACGGTGCCGTTGGTGCCGCCCTGGGTGAAGATGCCGTCGAAGTGGCCGTGCGCGGCGATCGCGTCGGCGGTGGCCTTCTGCGAGTCGCCCGGCGCCCAGTTGCCGACGACCTCGACGACCTCGAAGTCCATGCCGTCGCCTTCGACCACGCTGCGGAAGCCGTCATGGCGCTCCTGGTCGGCGGAGAAGCCCGGCACGCCGCGGATCTCGAGCAGCTTGCCCTTGTTGCCGATGTGGTCGACCAGCCACTGGCCGCCCTGCACGCCCATGATCACCTGGTCCTGCGCGACGCCGGCCATCTGGTCGGTCTCGACCTGGTTGTCGAAGGCGATGAGGACGGTGCCCTTCTGGTTCGCCAGCCGGATCACGCGGTCCCAGCCCTTCGGCGTGTTCGGGTCGATCAGGACCGCGTCGAAGCCCTGGTTGATGAAGTCCTCCACCGCGCCGAGTTGGGCGGCCATGTCGGTGCCGACCGACACGATCTTGAATTCCTTGAGATGGTCCTTGATCTCGGGCAGCTCGGCATAGGCCTTGGCGGTCTGGATCATCTGGATCCGCCAGACATTCCCGACGAAGCCGTTGACGACGGCGATCCGGTACGGGCCTTCCTTGGCCGGCCACTGGAAGAACTTGGTGTCCTGCGACCAGGGCACGAAGCACTGCGGATCGGCGCCGGGGCCCGCCACGGTCTCGGGGCCGGCGGCGAGCGCGGTGCCCGACATCAGGCCGACGGCGACGCCGGCGGCGAGCAGCATGGATTTCAGCGACATTTCATTCCTCCCATTGTCACCCAACTTGCGGCCGCCGAGGGGCGTACCGCATGAGCCGATTTTGCCGCGACACTATCACGCGCGTTCGGAAATCCAACCGGTTTCGCGCCGACGGATGATGGTTTTTGCTCAAGCTTGAGGCCTATAGCGGCAACACCCGCCTTGTTTCCCATCAATACCGGCTTAGCCGGCAAAGCGCGGTTCCGGAACGCCGCCGATGCCCACGTCGAGCGCGAACAGGCCGCCCGCCTGCGGCTGGTCGCGGAGTTGCTCCGGGGTGAGGTCCCACACCGCCGAGGTGACGTAGAGGGTGCGGAGGTCCGGACCGCCGAACATGCAGCTCGTCGGCTTCTGGACAGGCAGTTCCACGATCCGGTCGAGCCGTCCGTCGGGCGCATAGCGGGCGAGGCGCCAGCCATCCCATTGGGCGTTCCAGAGGTAGCCTTCGGTATCGATGGTCGAGCCGTCGGGACCGATGCCGGTGCCCTTGAGGTCGACGATGCGGCGGCGGTTGGAGATCGTCCCGGCCTCCGCGTCGAAGTCGAAGCGGTCGATGACGCCGTCGAGAGTGTCGGCGAAGTAGAATTCGCGGTCGTCGAGGCTCCACACGAACGAGTTCGAGATGCCGATGCCGTCGAGCACCTTGGTGACGCTGAGGTCGGGGTCGACCCGGAACAGGCTGGCGCTGTGATGCGCCAAGCGGTCGTCCATCGTACCGGTCCAGAACCGACCGCGGCGGTCGCACTTGCCTTCGTTGAAGCGGTTGGTCGGCACCGGGTCGGGACGCGCGATCCAGTCGATCGCGCCGCTGTCGAGGTCGTAGAAGGCGATGCCCGAGGCGAAGGCGACGATCAGCCCGCCCGTCTCGCGGAGCGCGAAGCAGGCGATCCGCTCCGGCATCTCCCAACGCTCGACCTTTCCCGTCGCCGGCGTCAGGCGCTGGAGCAGCCTGCCCTCGATGTCGACCCAGTAGAGCGCCTGCTCGGCCACGTCCCAGACCGGCACCTCACCGAGCTTGTTCCGGCAATCGACGACGCACGTCACGTTGGCCACGACCGGCCCTCCCCTGCCGAGATCGCGATGGAAGATACGAGTGATAGCCGCCTGTGCTATCAGCCGGCAAGCGGGCGACCACAGCCCGCCTGTCCCCGGGGGAGCAAACGTGAAGATCACCGCGATCCGTACCGTCGTCGTCAATGCCGAGATGCGCAACTGGGTCTTCGTCCGTGTCGAGACGGACGTCGCCGGCCTCCACGGCTGGGGCGAGGCGACGCTCGAATGGAAGACGCGCGGCGTGGTCGGCGCCGTCGAGGACCTCGCGCCGCTGATGATCGGCCGCGACCCGCGCGACATCGAGCAGGCGGTGCGGGCGATGAAGAAGCACTCGTTCTGGCGCCTTGGCGTCGTCGGCATGAGCGCGGTTTCGGGCATCGAGATCGCGCTCTGGGACATCCTCGGCAAGTCGCTCGGGGTGCCGGTCTGGCGGCTGCTCGGCGGCAAGGTCCGCGACAAGGTCCGCGTCTACACCCACCTCGGTCTCGGCGACATGCGCGCCGTCTACGAGACGCTCGACGCCGCGCCGTTGGTCGCACATGCGCGGAAGGTGGTCGAGCGCGGCTACACCGCCTTCAAGGCGGTGTTCATCCCCTATACCCACTACCACGCGCCGGTTGCCGAGGTGGCGAAGGTCGCCGACATGATGGCGGCGCTCCGCGACGCCGTCGGCCCAGACGTCGAGATCATGGTCGATTTCCACGGCCGCCCCGCCTCGCCGGGCGCGGCCCTCGCCTATATCGAGGCGCTCGCGCCGGGCCGGCCGATGTTCGTCGAGGAGGTGCTGCCGCCCGGCGAGACGGCGGGGCTTGCGGCGGTGGCGGCGAAGACGAGCGTGCCCATCGCCACCGGCGAGCGCCTGATCGACCGGATCGAGTTCGACGAATTGTTCCGGAGCCGTGCCGTCGACATCGTCCAGCCCGACATCTGCCATTGCGGCGGGCTCCTCGAGGCGAAGAAGGTGGCGGCCATGGCCGAGGCCGCAGGCATCGGCGTCGCCCCGCACAATCCGCTCGGCCCGATCGCCGGCGTCGCGGCGCTCCACTTCGCCGTGTCGACCCCGAACCACGTGATCCAGGAGGAGATGGTCGGCGCCGTGCCCTGGTACTTCGACGTGGTGCAGGGCCCGATCCGGATGGTCGACGGCCACTGGCAGGTGCCGGAGGCGCCCGGCCTCGGCGTCGAGGTCGACGAGGCGGTGGCGGCGAAGCATCCCTTCGAGCAGGAAGTGCTTCATGCCACCAACGCCGTGCTCGACGACGGCACCATCGTCGACTGGTAGGCTCGAGCTTCGACCACCATCCCCAGCGCGCGCTATGGGATTCACGCGTCGGCCGCCGCCGACACTCCGTCATCCTCGTGTCAAGGCCGAGGATGACGAGAGGAGCAGGATGCACCGCTATGACCGCCAGACAAAGGAAATCCCCCATGCAGATCACGTCCGTCGAGCCGTTCATCCTGCACGTGCCGGTCAACCGCGCGTCGATCTCCGATTCGACCCACAGCATCAGCCATTGGGGCGTGGTCGGCGTGCGGATCGGCACCGACGACGGCACCGCCGGCTACGGCTTCACCGGCACCCATGCGCATCTCGCGTCAGACCGGCTGATCACGTCGTGCATCTCGGCCTGCTACGCCGAGCTGCTGATCGGCGAGGACGCGCTCGACACGACGCGGCTGTGGATGAAGCTCGCGCGGTTTCCGGCAGTGCAGTGGGTCGGCCGCGCCGGCATCACCCAGCTCGCCCTCGCCGCGGTCGACGTGGCGCTCTGGGACCTTCGCGCCAAGCACGCCGGCGTGCCGCTCTGGCAGCATCTCGGCGGCGCCACCTCGCAGCGGCTCGAAGCCTACAACACCGACATCGGCTGGCTGTCGATCCCGACCGACCAGCTCGTCGACGGCAGCCGCCGCGCGGTCGAAGCCGACGGCTACCGGCGGCTCAAGCTCAAGGTCGGCTCGCCCGAGATCGGCACCGACCTCGCCCGGATCGAGGCGGTGCGGAAGGCGGTGGGCGACGACATCACGATAGCCGTCGACGGCAACGGCCGGTGGGACCTGCCGACCTGCCTCCGCTTCTGCCGCCGCGCCGAGGCGCTCGACCTGTTCTGGTTCGAGGAGCCGCTCTGGTACGACGACGTCGCCGGCCACGCCGCCCTCGCCCGCGCCACGACCATTCCGGTGGCGCTGGGCGAGCAGCTCTACACGGCGGACGCCTTCAACGCCTTCCTCGAGGCCGGCGCCGTCCACTACGTGCAGCCGGACGTGACCCGGCTCGGCGGCATCAGCGAGTATATCACAGTGGCCGAATCGGCCTGGTCGAAGCGCCTGCCGGTGGTCCCGCATGTCGGCGACATGGGCCAGGTCCACGTCCACCTCGCGATCTGGCACCCGGCATCGACCATGCTCGAATACATCCCGTGGATCATGGACGCCTTCGAGGAGCCGATCGCGGTCAAGGACGGCGCCTACGCGCGACCGCAGCAACCCGGCGCAAGCAGCACACCCACCAAGGAAGCGATAGAGCGTTACGCGCAGCCTTTGGCATAAGCCCCCTCACCCGGCCGCTGCCGCGGCCACCCTCTCCCGCAAGGGGAGAGGGTTGGAGTTCTGCATTTCCGTTTCAGCACACGCCTAACCCTCTCCCCCTTGCGGGAGAGGGTGGCTTGCCTTTGGCAAGCCGGGTGAGGGGGAATCCTCACACCTGCGGGATGTTCTCCTTGAAGATCGCCTGGATGCGGATCGGCGGGAGTGCCGGGGACGGACCGCCCCGCGCGGCCTGGACCAGCCAGTCGACGGCGTCCCGCGCCTCGACCCGCGGATTCTGGTCGATGACTGCATCGACGGTGCCGGTGACCAGCAGCCGGCGGGTGAACTCGGTCAGCTCGTGGCAGACGAAGGTGACCTCGCCGGCGCGACCCACCTCCTCCAGCGCCCGGGCGATACCACGGTTGCCGCCGCCGATGTTGTAGAGCCCGGCCAAGCGGGGATAGGCGGCGAGCAGCGCCCTCGCCTCCGAATAGGCTCGCTCGGCGTCGTCGCGGACCTCGCGGAGCTCGACCACCTTCAGCGCGGGATATTCCTCGGCGAGGATATGGCGGAAGCCCATCTCGCGCTCCTCATGGCCACGATAGCTGAGGCTGCCGGCGAACAGCGCCACCTCGCGCCCCTCGGCCCGCATCAGGCGCCCGAGCAGGTATCCGGAGAGACGCCCGGCGGCGCGGTTGTCGATCCCGACATAGCCGAGCCGCGGTACGTTGGAGATGTCGGTGACAACGGTAAGGACCGGAACGCCGGCGGCCGCGACCTCGCGGATCGCCTCGCGGACCAGCGGATGATCCAGCGGCAGCACGCCGATCGCATCCGAGCGGCCCTTGAGAGCCACGAGCGCCTGCGCCAGCGCCTCGGGATCGAAATCGTCGATGCGGTGGACCCGCACCGTAGCATCCGGCCGCCGCGTCTCGGCCATGGCACCGAGATGGTCGGCGAGCAGCCTGAGGAAGGTGTTCGTGCCGCCCGGCAGCAGAAAATCGATGCCGACCGTGCGCTTTGGGACGACGACCGGCGCCGCGATGCGATGCTCCGGCAGGTAGCCGAGCCGGACGGCGGCGTCGATCACCTGGCTCCGGGTCCGCGCCCTGACCCCGGGCCGATTGTTCAGTGTCCGGTCGACGGTGGCGGTGCTGACCCCCGCAGCGCGCGCGATCTCGACGATCGTCGCCCGCCCCGGAACCTCACTCTCCTGGCCCTCTGTCATGCGGCGCGAGTCTTCCTTCCCCGGACGAAAGATACATCAGTTTCGATCATTTTGTGATCGCCATGAAAGACTGTTTCGCCCGCCCCACACCGGGCGGACCGGGCGGTTGACGCAATCCATTGGAATGTATTCGATTTTATTCCACGCCGAGACCACGTCCCGTCGCCCATGGCAAGTCGTCGATCCTGCCCCGAATTGACATGGTGAAGGATTATAGATCATTCTGATTCCAACAAAGGCCGGGACGGCCCGCGGGGAGGAAATCGCACGAGGACGGCCCGGTCGGGGCAACCGCCCCCGGTCGCCGCGCTTGTCGCGTCTCCCGTTCCGTGAAGGACCTGTGCCCGGCGCGCCCGCGGCGAGAGGGAGGAGACTGCATGGCCGACGCGAAGGGCTTCACCCCCGATCCGCCGATTCGAACCCGGGACCTCAAGATCGGCTGCATCGGCGCCGGCATGATCATGGCCGAGTGCCATCTCGCCGCCTACAAGGAGGCCGGATTCCCGGTCGCGGCCATCGCCTCGCGGAGCCGCGACCATGCCGCGGAGGTGGCCGACCGGTGGGGGATTCCGTGCGTCCACGACACGCCGCAGGCGCTGATCGAGGACCCTGCGATCGAGATCCTCGACATCGCCTTCCCGCCGGACCAGCAGCCCGACCTGATCCGGCATGCACTGAAGCAGCCCCACATCAAGGGCATCCTCGCCCAGAAGCCGCTGTCCCTCACCCTCGACGACGCGATCGCGCTCCGCGAGGCGGCGCAGGCGGCCGGCAAGCTCCTCTCGGTCAACCAGAACATGCGCTACGACCAGTCGATGCGCGTGCTCAAGCAGATCCTCGACAAGGGCGAGCTCGGCGAGCTCGTCTTCGCCGAGATCGACATGCACGCGATCCCGCACTGGCAGACCTTCCTCGCCGACTACGACCGGCTGACGCTCGCCAACATGAGCGTCCATCACCTCGACGTGCTCCGCTTCCTGTTCGGCGATCCCGACGAGATCTTCACCACCACGCGCACCGACCCGCGGACGCAGTTCGCGCACAAGGACGGCATCACCGTCTCGACGCTCCGCTTCCCTTCGGGCCTGCTCGCGCTGTCGCTCGAGGACGTGTGGTCCGGTCCCCGCGAAGAAGGCTACGACTCCGACGTCTACATCGCCTGGCGGGTGGAGGGGACCGACGGCGTGGCCAAGGGCACCATCGGCTGGCCGACCGGCGCGAAGTCGACGCTCACGTATGCCTCGAAGAAGACCACCGACGGCAAATGGGTGACGCCGGAATGGGACACGATGTGGTTCCCGCATGCCTTCAAGGGCGTGATGGAGCAGCTCCAGCATGCGGTGGCGACCGGCTCGGACCCGGCGCTGTCGGTCGCCGACAACGTGAAGACCGTGGCGCTGATCGAGGCGGGCTACCGCTCGATGGCCGAGGGGCGCGTCGTCAAGCTGTCCGAGATCAAGATCTGACAACCGCTTTCGGGAGGAACTGAACCATGATGCAGGTCGGCATTTTCACCGGCTACTTCCCATACGGGCTCGAGGAGTCCGCGAAGAAGATCAAGGCGCTCGGCTTCAATACGGTGCAGCTCGACCTCCACTTCAAGGACGTCGACCTCTCCGCCGGACAGATCACCAAGGACAAGGCGAAAAGGGTCCGCGACACCTTCCGCGACCATGACCTGCCGATCTGCTGCGTCTCGGGCTACACCAACATCATCCACCCGGACAAGGCGGAGCGCGAGAAACGCGTCGGCTACCTCAAGGAGATCATCCGGAACAGCCGCAACTTCGGATCGAAATACGTGATCTCGGAGACCGGCACCTACAACACCGAATCGGACTGGGTCGCACATCCCAAGAACAAGACCGAGGAGGGTTTCGAGGAGTGCCGGAAAGTCATCGCCGACCTCGCCCAGACCGCCTATGACCACGGCGCGGTGTTCCTGCTCGAGACCTACGTCAACAACGTCGTCGGCTCGGTCGAGGAGACGGTGAAGATGTTCGCGCAGGTCGATCATCCCGGGCTCGGGCTGCTGATGGATCCGACCAACTACTTCGAGACCCACAACATCGACCAGATGGACAAGATCCTGAACCAGGTGTTCGACACGCTGTCGGACAAGATCAGGATCGCCCACGCCAAGGACGTGAAGCGCTCCGGCGACGACAAGAGCGAGAAGCACGCCGACATCGGCGACGACGACGCGCTCGAGAGCCACACCTTCCGCGGCGTCGGCGAGATCGAGCTGCCCGCCCCGGGACTCGGATCGCTCAACTACGACCTCTACCTCAAGCGTCTCAGCGAGAAGCACCCCAACATCGAGGTGATCATCGAGCATCTCGAGGAGAACGACGTGCCGCGGGCGAAGAAATTCCTCGACGGCAAGCTCCGCGACAACGGCCTCTGAACGGCTACTCTCTCGCCCCCTCTCCACGGAGGCGGCTGCGGGCGGTGTTTCACGACGGCTCCGCTTGCCAAATCCGTCATCCTCGGGCTCGACCCGAGGATCGGCCGGGGGTTGCGGGCGATGCGGTCTGGTTGCGCGGCGGATAGCGATCTCGGGTCGAGCCCGAGGATGACGGTGGTGGTGGGCTCTCCACCGCCCACCGGCCTTTTCATCGCGTCGCCGGATGTGGTTCACTGGTGGCAACGACAAACGCGAAGGGGCGGGACATGACGTTGAAGAACCGGCTGGGCGGTCACACCAACAGCTATCACACCTACAGCCTCGAGGAGGCGCTGGAAGGCATCGCCGCCGCCGGCTACCGCTACGTCGAGCTCTCCGCCGTGCGCGGCTGGACCGAGCACGTGCCGCTCGACGCCGATGCCAAGACGCTCGGCAACATCCAGCGCATGCTCAACACGCTCGGCCTGATCCCGGTCAGCCTCAGCGGCCATTCCGACCTCACCACCAAGGCGGGGCTGGAGGACGGCCTGCTCGCCCTCGACCTCTGCGAGCGGATGGGCATCGGCATCATGAACACCGCCATCGGCGGCCATGCCAGCCAGTCGGAGGACGAGGCGGCCTTCATGGGCAACATCCACGCCCTCGCCGACGCCGCGGCCGCTCGCGACGTGCTGCTCGGCATCGAGATCCACGGCGAGATCACCAAGTCGGGCGCGGCCTCGATACCCGTCCTGGAGCGGATCGGCCGGCCGAACGTCCTGATCAACTACGACACCGCCAACGTCGACTTCTACGGCGGCGTGAAGGCGGTGGACGACCTGCCGGCGGCGCTGCCGAAGCTGGTCCATGTCCACCTCAAGGACAAGCGCGGTGAAGGTCAGGTGTGGGACTTCCCGGGCATCGGCGAGGGCGACATCGACTTCGCCCGCGTCCTCGGCATCCTCGACCAGGGCGGCTACACCGGCCCGCTGACGGTCGAGATCGAGTTCAAGGGCGAGCCCTGGCCGTCGCTCGCCGAGGTGAACCGCGCGATGAAGGCGTCGCACGACAAGCTCGCCGCACTCGGCCTGTCGTAGGAACGGCCGACATGCGGATCGGAATCCTCGGTGCCGGCTTCATGGGCGGCACCCATGCCCGCGCCTTCGCCAAGGTCCCCGGCGTCGAGATCGTCGCCATCTCCTCGCGCCATGCGGAGAAGGCCGAGAAGCTTGCCGCCGAAGTCGGCGGCAAGGCGGTGACCGACGATCGCGCCATCCTCGAGGACGGCTCGATCGACGCGATCAGCAACACCCTGCCGACGCACCTCCACCCGGAGTCGACGATCGCGGCGCTGAAAACCGGCAAGCACGTGCTGCTGGAGAAGCCCTTCGCGCTGACCGCACCGGACTGCGACGGCATGCTCGCCGCGGCGGAAGCGAGCGGGAAGACCTTCATGGTCGCCCACGTGCTCCGCTTCTGGGGCGACTACGTCTCGCTGGCCGAGTTCGTCCATAGCGGCCGGATCGGCAAGCCGATCTCGGCGGTGGCGAGCCGGCTGTCGCAGCTCCCGGCCTGGGCTAACTGGTTCACCGACCCGGCGAAGAGCGGCGGCGCCGTCCTCGATCTCAGCGTCCACGATTTCGATGTGGTCAACTGGGTGCTGGGCACGCCCCGGACCGCCTACGGCCGCGGCCGTGAGGCACGGCCGGGACTGTGGAACGACATCCAGGCGATCATCGACTACGGGACGGCCAGCGGCTTCGTCGAGGGCAGCGAATTCATGCCCGAGGGCTATCCCTTCTCTTGCGGCCTGAAAGTGCTGTGCGAGGGCGGTGTGGTCGAGTTCACCTTCCGCGCCGGCGGCGTCAGCGTCGAGATGGGCGGCGGCAGCGCGCTCCGCGTCCACGAGGCCGGGAAATCCTACCCGCTCGAGCCCAAGCCCGGCGACGCCTACGAGAACCAGATCGCCTATTTCGTCGACTGCGTCCGCGAAGGCCGGAAGCCCGAACTCGGCACCGCCGAGCAGGCGCGTCTCGCCGTCCGCACCGCCGACGCCGTCCGCGAATCCTTCGAGACGGGCGCGGTCGTCGCGATCTGACGACGGCCAGGGCACTCTCTTGAACGCTACGACCTCTCGCCGGTCGGGTGAGGGCCAGCCCCTCCTCTCCCGAGTGGGAGAGGATACCGCAGCACGGCCGGAGGCCGATGCGGAGGTTGGTGAGGGGCGGGACATGCGGAGATGAACCTATCCCCTCACCAAGCTCGACCGAGCCGCGCTTTTGCGCGTCGGGTCTCGCTATCCTCTCCCTACCGGGCGAGGAAATACGGCGGGCCTGCCCGCTGAGGTGCGGGCGGGTCTGGATAAGCCCGCCCCCCTCTCCTATCATCAGGGCATGAACCATCACCCGTTCCCCCGGACCACGATGGCGGCGGAGGGCCTGCCCCGGCGACCCTTCACCGTGGCCGAACTGGAGCGGATGGTGGCGGCCGGCATCCTCGCCGAGGACGAGCGGATCGAGCTGATCGGCGGGGAGATCGTGCCGATGTCGCCCAAGGGCAATCATCATGAGGTGCTGAAGGGCGAGTTGATCGCCTTTTGGGTCCCCCGCATGCCTCCGGACATGCGGCTGATCACGGAGACTACCTTTCGTCTCGATGACAGCAGCTATCTCGAACCGGACTTCCTGTTCTATTCGCGAGAGCCCGGGCTTCGGCACGTCCGCCCCGACACTGCCCGTCTCGTCGTCGAGATCGCCGATTCAAGTCTCGCCTACGATCTCGGCCTGAAGGCGAGCGTCTATGCCCGCTTCGGAATCGCCGAATTGTGGGTGATGAACGCGGTGACGCTCGCGACCCGCATCCACCGCGACCCGACGCCGACCGGCTATCGCACGATCGCCGATCTTCCCGCCCAGTCGCGGCTCGAGCCGCTGGTCGGGCCGGCGCTGGCGGTCACCCTCGCCGACCTCGACCTCCGCTGACCGCTACGCCGGCACGTGCCTCTCCTCGGTGCCGTGCGGCGCCGCGTGCGGCCGCTCCGGCATCGGCAGCGGGACTTCGGGCTCCGGCTTCAGCACCTTCCGTGAGATGAAGGTGTAGAACATCGGCACCACGAACAGGGTGAAGCAGGTGCCGATCAGGATGCCGGTGAAGATGACGAGGCCCATCGAGTAGCGGGCCGCGGCACCGGCGCCGGCCGCCGTGATCAGCGGCACGACGCCGAGCGACATCGCCGCCGTCGTCATCAGGATCGGCCGGAGACGCACCTTGGCCGAGGCGACGATGGCGTCATGGCGCGAAAGGCCGTGCTCGCGGCGCTGCTGGTTAGCGAACTCGACCAGTAGGATGCCGTGCTTGGTAATCAGGCCGATGAGGGTGATGAGGCCCACCTGGGTGTAGATGTTGAGCGTGCCGAGGCCGATATTGAGCGGCACGATCGCACCGAAGATCGAGAGCGGCACCGACATCATGATGATCAGCGGGTCGCGGAAGCTCTCGAACTGCGCCGACAGCACCAGGTAGATGACGACGATGGCGAGCACGAAGGCGATCGCGATCGTGTTGCCTTCCTGCACCTCGAGCCGCGACTGGCCGGAATAGTCGATGAAGAACCCGTCCGGCAGGAGCGGCCGAGTGATGTCCTCGATGGTGGCGAGGCCGTCGCCGGTGGTGACGCCCGGCATCGGCAGGGCCGAGATCGTCGCCGAGTTGAGCTGGTTGAACTGCTCGATCGCGGCCGGTGCAACGCCGGTGGAGACGTTGACCACCGCCGACAGCGGCACCATGTCGCCGGTCACGCTGCGGATGAAGAAATTGCCGAGCTGCTCCGGGTTCGACCGGTACTCGCGCGGCACCTGCATGATGATGTCGTAGCTGTTCGAATCGCGCTCGAACTGCGCGACCGAGCCGCCGCCGACCAGCAGCGCCAGGGTCGTGCCGAGCTCGCGGACCGGCACGTTCAGCGCCGCCGCGCGCTCGCGGTCGACGGTGATCGTCACCTGCTGGGCGTCGTAGGCCAGCGAATTCTGGACGATGATGAACTGGCCCGTCGCCTGCGCCTTCTGCTTCACCTCCTCGGCCACCTCGAAGACGCGAGCCGGATCGCCGGTCGACTGGATGACCAGCGAGATCGGCAGTCCGCCGCCGGCGCCCGGCAGCGACGGCGGCGCGAACACGAAGGCCTGCACGCCGGCGACCTTGGCGATCCGCGCCTGGAGGTCCTGCTGGATCTCCTTCTGCGAACGCGACCGATCCGCCCAGTCGGTGAGCGCCCAGACCACGAAGGCGGACTTGGTATCGCCGCCCAGGCCGACGACCGAGAAGCTCGCCTTGAGCTCCGGCAGGTCCTTGGTGAGCTCGCGGATCTGGTCGATATAGGTCTCGGTATATTCGCTGGTGGCGTAGGCCGGCGCCGTGACCAGCGCGAAGAGCGCGCCGGCATCCTCCTCGGGCGCGAGCTCCGACGACGTCTTGGTGAACAGGTAGCCCGTCATGGCGACCAGCACGACCACGACGAGAAGCGTGACCGGACGGTACTTCAGGGAGCCGCGCACCAGCCGCTCGTAGCGGTTGGCGAGCCGGTCGAAGGTGCGGTCGACGAAGGCAGCGAAACGTCCCTGGTGGCCGCTCTTCAGAAGCCGCGCCGACATCATCGGCGTGATGGTCAGCGCGACGAGCCCCGAGATCACCACCGCGCCGGCGAGCGTCAGCGCGAACTCGCGGAACAGCGCGCCGGTGAGACCGCCGGTGAAGGCGAGCGGGGCGAACACCGCGGCCAGGGTGATCGTCATGGCCACCACCGCGCCGGAAATCTCCTGCATCCCGCGGAAGGCCGCCTGCATCGGCGTCATGCCCTCCTCGATATGGCGGTGGATGTTCTCGACCACGACGATGGCGTCGTCCACCACCAGGCCGATGGCGAGCACCATCGCGAGCAGGGTGAGCAGGTTGATCGAGAACCCGAGCAGGAACAGGAAGAAGCAGACGCCGATCAGCGACAGGGGGATGGTCACCACCGGCATCGCCACCGAGCGGAACGAGCCGAGGAACAGGATGATGACCAGGACGACGATGGCGACCGCTTCGGCGATGGTCTTGAACACCTCGTCGATCGAGGCGCTGATCGACTCGGTCGAGTCGTACATCAGCGTGATCTCCATCCCCGGCGGCAAGCTCGCCTGGATCGACGGCAGCTCGGCGAGCACCGCGGACGCGGTGTCGAGCGGATTCGCCGACGGCGTCGGGAACACGCCGATGAAGGTGCCCGGCTGACCGTTGAAGGTCACGATGGTGTCGCTGTTCGCCGCGCCGAGCTCGACCCGGGCAACGTCGCCGAGCCGGATCACCTCGTCGCCCACCGCCTTCAGCGGCAGCTGGGCGAAGGCTTCCGGCGATTGCAGCGTCGATTCCATCGTCACCGAATAGGCGACGTATTCGTTCTGCGTCTTGCCGGCCGCGGACAGGAAGTTCGAGGCGTTGAGCCCGGAAAGCACCTCGGCCGCGGTCAGCCCCCGCGCCGCGAGCTTCACCGGATCGATCCAGATGCGCATGGAATATTCGGCAGCGCCGAGGATCTGCGCCTGCGCAACGCCGGGAATCGTGGACATGCGGGGGCGGATGACCCGGTCGATATATTCGGTCACCTGCTCCGCGGTCATGTTCGGGTTCTGGACCGCGAGGTACATGAGCGCGAACTGGAATCCGGTTCCCTTGACGATCGTCGGGTCCTTGGCGTCGGGCGGCAGCTGGCTCCGCACCTGCTGGACCTTCGACATCACCTCGGTCAGCGCCGCATCCGGGTTCGAGCCGAGCCGCATGTTGACCGTCACCGTGCTCGACGAGGGCGCGCTCGTCGAGGTGACGTAGTCGATGTTCTCGGTGGTGGCGACCGCGGCGGCGATCGGAGCCGTGATGAAGCCCTGGATCAGCTCGGCATTGGCGCCGGGATAGAGGGTGGTGATGGTGATCACCGTCTCCTCGACCTTGGGATATTCGCGGATGGTGAGGCTGGCCAGGCCCTGGAAGCCGAGGAGCAGGATGAGGAAGGCGAAGACGGTCGAGAGGACCGGGCGCTGGATGAAGAGCTTGGAGATCATTGCGCTGCCGTCCGCTGTTCCCTGCCGGCGCTGGAGGGATCGACGGTGTTGTCGATCACCACCGGCATGCCGTTGAACAACCGGTTCTGGCCGGCGGTCACGACCTGCTGGCCGGCTTCCACGCCCTGCACGATCTCGACGCGCCCCTCGGCCCGGCGGCCGACCTGGACGAAGACCTGGCTGACCACGAGGGCCGGCTGCGCCGGCGCCGGGGTCTCGGCAGCGGTGGCCGCACCGTCGGCGCCGGCCGGCGGCGCTTCGGCCGGCGGCGCCGGTCCGACGACATAGACATAATCGCCGTAGAGGCTGGTGACGACCGCGGTCTGCGGCAGGGTGATCACGCCCTCCTGCACCGGCAGGCCAACCTGGACCTGGACGAACTGGCCCGGCGTCAGCTTGCCGTCGGGATTGTCGATCTCGGCCCGTACCGCGACCAGCCGGCTCGACGCGTCGACCTTGGGGTCGATGCCGATGATCTTGCCGTTGAAGGGCAGTTGATCCGAGGTGACGCCGAAACGCACCGGCTGGCCGATCCTGAGATCCGACAGGCGCTGCTCGGGGATCGAGAAATCGGCGCGGAGCGTATCGAGGTCCTGGAGCGTCGCGACGATCGTGCCGGGCGTGAGGTACTGCCCGACATCGACCCGTGGGATGCCGATGGTTCCGCTGAACGGCGCGCGCAGCGTCTTCTGACGAAGCAGCGCCTCGAGCTTGTCGACCTGCGCCTTCGATGCGGACGCCGCCGCCCGTGCGGCGTCGAGATCGGCGTTGGTGCCGACGCCGCGCTTGTTGAGCTCGATCGCCCGGTCCAGCGATTGCTGGTCGAGCGCGGCCTGGGTCTTGGCGGCTTCGAGATCGGCGCGCTCGATGGCGTCGTCGAGCTGGAGCAGCGTCGCGCCCTCGGTGACCCGCTGATTGGCGGAGAAGGCGAGGCGCTCGACGATGCCGTTGGTCTGCACCGTCAGGTCGACGCCGCGCGAGGCGTTGACGGTGCCGATGGTGTCGATCGCCGGGGTCCAGGTCGAAGGCTCGACCGTCACCGTCGACACCGTGGCGGGCGCCACGGGCATGTTTGCGAAGAAATCCTTGATGGCCTGGTCGCGGAAGAGATTGAATCCGACCAGACCGCCGCCGATCAGAACAAGCAGCACAATGGCGATCGCGAAGCGTTTGATCATCGAGTGGCTTCCGGCGGGCGGCAACACGGTAAAACACGACGGAGCGGCGCCCGCGCCACACCCGCTGCCATTCCTCCCTTGAAATGTCCGCGGATTACTGTACCGTCCGGACGGTCATGTCAAGTGAAACCCCGCTATGATGCCGCCGTCGACACCTTCTTCCCGGTTCCGCAAGTCGGCCCGCGACAAGATTCTCGAAGCCGCCGAGGAACTGGCTCGGGTCGCCGGTCCAGGGAATCTCTCGCTCGACGCGGTGGCAGCTCGCGCCGGCGTGTCCAAGGGCGGTCTTCTTTACCATTTTCCCACGAAGGCGAAACTGCTCGAAGCCCTCGTCGAGCAGTTTCTCGAATCTTTCGACTCCGCGCTTCGCGAGCGCGAGACGGAGAGCGCCGGCGCACCCGACAGTCTCGTGCGGGCCTATCTCGACATCTTCGTGGGCGAGCATCTCTGCCACCAGCCGCCGCCTTCGGGCCTGCTTGCCGCGCTCGGCGAAGACCCGGGCTTCCTGGCGCCGGTCCGCCGCTTCGACCGCTCGCTCCTCGACCGCATGAAGGCGAATTCCAGCGATCCGACCGTGGCGCTGATCGTCTTCCTGGCGCTGCACGGCATGAAGAGCATGCAGCTTCTCAACATCGAATGCGTGGACGAGACGGAGTTCAAGGCGGCCGTGGCCAGGCTCTACGACATGATCGGGACGCCGCCGTCACAACCCGCCGCGCGAAAGACCGTCGCCCCGCGGGCCGCTAGCCCGGAACCTGCACCAGATAGGGCGGGCAACGGCCGGCGGGAAGCGAGCCCAGGCTCCGGACGATCCTGATATTCTGGGCGAGCGACCGGCTGAGGTGGGCTTCCAGCGTCCGGCTCGCCCGGTCGCGGCGTCCGGCGACGACGTGGCCGAAGATCTCCACATGCTCGGCGATCATCACCGATATCAGCTCCCGGTCGCGATAGAGATCGAAGGCGTGATGGATGGCGACGAGCACGAGCTGACTCCGCCGGATCGCCTCGCGGAGCTGCAGGTTGCGGCAGCGGAGCACGATGTCGATGTGGAGGTCGCGCTCCAGCCGCTCGATGCGGTCGAGGGTGATCCGGCTCGATGACGCTTTGCGCGCCCGTTCGAGCCGGTCCTCGACGTCCTCCCGCGACAGCTCGCCCATCACCTGGCCCAGCGCGTTCGGCTCGAGCAGGCAGCGCATCTCGAAATGGTCGCGGAGCCCCTGCTCCGTCAGCCGGCCGGCATACCAGCGCTGGTTCACGTCCTGGCTGACCAGGCCGGTACGCTCCAGCCGCGTCAGCACGTCGTGGGCGACCGTACGGCTGACCTGGTGATACTCGGCGAGCGCGCTTTCGTTGACCTGGAACCGCCCGAAGGGGAGCGCGCCCGCCACGGCATGCTCGACCGCCGGATAGATGCGGTCGCGCCGGTTCCTGACCGTGAGGCCGGTCGCCACCTCGGGCGGAAGGCGCAGTCCCGCCTCATGCAGGTCGCGCCGGAGCGGCTCCGTCTCGTCCTGGCCGACAAGATAGCCGCGGCCCTCGAAATCGCGGAGGAGTCCCTCGCGGCGGAGCTGCTGCAGGGCCGCCGCCGCCGGCACGCGGCTCGCCTTGAAGGCGCGGGCGACCGCCGCCTGTCCGAGCACCAGCCCCGCCGGGAAGCTGCCGTCGACGATATGCTCACGAAGCACTGCGTGGATGACCGCGTAGAGTGGCGCGGGCATGGCTCAGGCCGCGTCGTCCTCGACCGCGTGAATGCAGCCCATGATCGCCTTGCTGGTGGTCTCGTAGTGGTGGTCGTTGGCCACTTCGCCGACGATCCGGAAACCGTGCATGACCAGGATGCGATCGGCGAGCGTGACCATTTCCGGCATGTCGCTCGAGATCAGGATGACCGACACCCCGCCCGCGGCGATCTCGCCGATCAGCTCGTGCAGGTAGGACTTGGTCTTGATGTCGATGCCGACCGTCGGCTCGTCGATGATCAGGATGTCGGCGTTGGCGGCAAGCCATTTGGCCATCGACACCTTCTGCTGGTTCCCTCCGGAGAGATTGCCGACGGCCTGCGACAGCGACGGCGTCCGCACCTCGAGGCGCTCGACGAAGGGCTGGACGGCGCGCGTCTCGCGGCCGGGCGGGATCAGCCCGAGGAAGCCGGCGATCCGCTGCCAGATGGTGATCGCCACGTTCTCCTTGACCGAATGGATGAGGATCAGCCCTTCGCCTTTGCGATCCTCGCTTACATAGCCGATACGCCAGGTCCGCAGCGCCTCGTGCATGTCGCGGATCGTCGCCGGCTTGCCGCGGACGGTCAGCTCGCCTCCGGTGACGCCGCCGCCGACCATCGCCTTGACCAGTTCGCTCCGGCCGGCGCCGACCAGGCCGTAGAGACCGAGGATCTCGCCGCGGCGAAGCCGGAACGAGACGTCGCGATGGCCGACGTCGGTGGCGAGACCGCGTGCTTCCATGACCACGTCGTCGGGATCGATGGGCCGCGCCTTGATCTCGGCGATCCGCTCCTCGCGGCCGATCATCAGCGA
Organism: Hyphomicrobiales bacterium; assembly: GCA_044506555.1. Taxonomy (GTDB): domain Bacteria; phylum Pseudomonadota; class Alphaproteobacteria; order Rhizobiales; family Kaistiaceae; genus Bauldia. The sequence continues at coordinate 66,808 of JBIQKL010000004.1, forward strand.
CACGAGACGGCCGCGGGTCATCTCGGCCATCGGCACGCCGACCGCGGCGTTCTTGCCGTCGCGAAGCACGGTGACCCGGTCGGCGATCTCGAACACCTCCTCGAGCTTGTGGCTGACGAAGAGCATCGCCACGCCTTCGGCGCGGAGCTTTCGGAGCAGAGTGAAGAGCGCCGCGGTCTCGTGCTCGGTGATCGACGCCGTGGGCTCGTCGAGGAGCAGGATCTTCGCCTCCAGCGACAGGGCCTTGGCGATCTCGACGATCTGCATCTGCGCGACCGAGAGGGTGCGCACCTCCGCCCGCGTGTCGATGTTGCGGTCGAGGAGGTCGAGATAGCGCCGCGCCTCGCGATCGACCGCGGCATAGTCGACCAGGCCGCCCTTCGTCGGCAGCCGCTCGAGCGCGATGTTCTCGCCGACCGAGAAGCGCGGCACCAGGTTCCGTTCCTGGTGCACGGCGCTGATGCCGGCGGCGATCGCCTCGCGCGGCGAGGCGAAACGCACCTCGCGGTCGTCGAGCAGAACCCGACCGTCGTCGGGCTGGTAGACGCCGGTGACGATCTTGATCAGCGTCGACTTGCCGGCGCCGTTCTCGCCCATCAGCGCGTGGATTTCCCCCGGGAGAAGCTCGAGCGACACCCCGTCCAGCGCCTTGACGCCGGGGAAGAACTTGCTCGCATTCTCCACGGTGAGCTTCATGTCACGCCGTCCCCGTCCGCACCGCGCGCCAGCGGTTGAGCCACACGGCGGCGAGGATCAGCGCGCCGAGCAGGAACTGGACCCAGTAGGGATCCACCTTGGCCAGCACCATGCCGTTCTCGATCAGCGCGATCAGCACCACGGCAAACATCGTCCCGAGCACCGAGATGTACCCCCCGGCAAGCGCCGCACCGCCGATGATCGGGGCGGCGAAGGAAAGAAGCAGCCAGTCTGAGCCGATGGTCGGCTGCGCCGAGCCGAGCTGCGCCACGGCGAGCACCGCGCCGCCGGCGGCGAGCGTGCCCGACAGAACATGGGCGAGCACGATCACCTTCTGCTCCGAGATGCCGGAGAGCCGCGCCGCCGTCGGGTTGCCGCCATAGGCGAGCAGCTGGCGACCGGGAACGGTGCGGGCGAAGAAGAGGCCGAGCAGCACCGCGACGACGATCGGCGCGACCAGCAGATATGGGAAGGCGCCGACCCGGCCCGAGCCGAAGGCCACCAGCGCCGGCGGCATGTTGTAGAACGGGATCGACTCCGTGATGCCGAGATTGATGCCGGTGAAGGCGGAGGCGGTCGCCAGCGTGATGATGAAGCCGTTGATGCCGGTGCGCGCCGTCAGCACGCCGTTGATCAGGCCCCCGGCCGCGCCGACCAGGAGCGCGAGCGGCACGGCGAGGACCAGAGGAACGCCGAGGGCCTCCAGCATGCCGCCGAGCGAGATGGCGACCAGCCCGCCGAGGGCGCCGACGGCGATGTTCATCTGCCCGACGCCGAGCGTCACCATCTGCGCGAAGCCGACGAGCAGCGACACGCAGAAGCTCCTGAGCATCACGTAGATGTTGAACTCGGTGAGGAAATTGGGGCTGAGCACGGTCAGGACGACGGCCCCGATCAGGATCGCGGCGGCGAGCCCCGACCATTCGACGAGGAGGAGGCGGCGGAGCATGGTCAGCGCTGCCTCGCGGTGCGGCGCTCGGCATAGACGCCGCGGTAGCGGTCGAGCAGGACGGCGAAGAGCAGGATCAGCCCGAGGAAGAGCTGGAGCCAGAAATTGCCGATCTGGAGCACCAGCAGGCCGCTTCGGATCGTCGTCACCAGCGCCGCGCCGATCATGGTGCCGACCACCGCGACCACACCGCCGGAGAGCAGCGTGCCGCCGAGCACCGGACCGAGGAACGAGGGCAGGAGCCACTCCTCGCCACCGACCGAGGGGACGGCGGCGCCGAGCCGGGCGACCACCATCAGCGCCGCGCAGGCGGCGAGGAAGCCGGAGAGCGCGTGGCTGAGCACGATGACGCGATCGACCGGCACGCCGGACATGGCGGCGGCCTTCGGGTTGGCGCCGGCGGCCAGGATCTGCCGGCCGAGCGCGGTATAGCGGTAGAGGACGAACAGGGCGGCGCCGATGACCAGCGCGATGACGAGGAGCGGCGAGAGGAACGTGCCGATCTTGAGGCGGCCGAAGGCGCCAACCTCGGGCGGCAGCGCGCTGTAGGGCACGGCCTTGGTGAGGATCAGCATCGCGCCGAGATAGAGGCTGGCGCTGGCGAGCGTGATGATGAAGCTGTTGACGCCGGTCCTGACGATGGCGAAGCCGTTGAGGAACCCGAGAAACGTGCCGAGGAGCAGCGCGCCGAGAACCGCCACCGGGATCGGGATGCCGAGATCCTGCAGGAGCCACCCGGCGGCCATCACCGCGCAGACGCCGATCGAGCCGACGGCGAGGTTCATCCCGCCGGTCGCGAGCACCACCATCTGCGAGAAGCCGATGACGATGTCGACGGCGAGCGAGCGGCCGACGTTGAAGACGTTGAACGACGATAGAAAGCCGGGCGCAAGCGACGAGAAGACGATCCAGAAGGCGACGACGATGGCGAGCAAACCGATCTGTCCCGACGCGCCGCCGAGACTGAATCGGCGCCGCGCCGGAGGCTGCATTGTCTGGTCCGTCATGGTGTTGCCGCCACGGTTCCGTCAGTGCCTACTTCGGCTTGGGCATGCTTCACCCCGGCCAACCCTCCCCGCCGGGCCGCGAGCACCGGGGATGCTACCACCCGCCGTCATGGCCGGGCTTGTCCCTGCCATGACGCGGTGTGTGCGCATAGCCCCACCGGAGCGGCCGAGACCGCTCCGGATCAGGCTGGCCACACCGGGCCGCAGGCTTACTCGCAGCTCAGGTAGGTGTCCTTGAACTTACCCTGGATATCCGTGGTGATCTTCTTGAGCTCATCCTTGTAGGTCTCGAGGTTGGCCTGGTTGATCACCAGCGTCCCCGAGTCGATGAACTTCTTGGTCTGGGGCGTCTCGACCCACGGCGCGTCCTCCTTCACCGTGCAGCCGCCGCTCGCCATGATGTCCATGACGTAGGCGCCGATGTAGCCCTGCCCATACGGGTTCTGCGCCATGGTGCCGGCGACGAAGCCGTCCCCGATCGCCTCGAGCACGATCGGATCGTCGTCGATGCCGATGAACTTGATTCGCTTGTCACCGAGCGTGCGGAGCACCTTGGAGGCGACCACCGACGGGATGTAGCCGGTGGCGATCATGCCGTCGATCTCGTCCTTCTGGGCACCGAGGAGGGCATTGATCTTCTGGTCGGCGGCTTCCTGGGCGTCGGTGTCGGCGACGGTCTGGAGGAGCGTCACGGCACCGTTGGTCTCGTCGACCGCCTTCTGCACCGCGTCCACGCGGAGCGTGGTGTTCGGATCGACCAGGAGGCCGGCGAGGTGGACGATGGCGCCCTTGCCGCCCATCGCCTCGATCAGCGCCTTGGTGCCGAGATAGGCGGAGTTGTAGACGTCGGTGCCGAGGCAGAAGGCGACGTCGCTCGGGTCCTGCGTGCAGCCGGCGAGCGCGGCGGACGGGATGCCGGCGGAAGCGAGCTCGGCGACCGTCGAGTTGATGCCCACCGGATCGGCGGGGAAGATGCCGAAGGCGTTGTAGCCCTGGGCTGCGAGCGACTCGAGGAGCTCGGTCTGCACCGCGAGCTTCCACTCGGTCGGCACCTTGAAGTCGACGGTGGCGATGCCGAAATCCTTCGCCGCATCGGCCGCCGCCTGCTCCCACGGAGCGAAATAGGGATGCGGGCCGCCGGGGATGAGCGCGATCTTGTTGTCCGACGCGTTGGCGATGCCGGCGGTCGCGAGACCCGTGAGCAAGGTGCCGCAGGCAAGCGCACGCGCGAATGCGTTCTTCATGTCAGGTTTCCTCCCTCGGCGATGTTCACTCGCCGCCACTACGGCGCATCGCCCCGACAAGGCTAAGCGCAAACGCATATCGCGTGCAATATGCAGTTCGTGCTGCAGTGCGGTGCCGCGAGGACGCACTCATGACCGTCTGCTATAGGTTCGCCGATGGCGAAGGATCGGCGGTTCAAGGCGGTACCGGAGGAAAAGCGGTCGACCACGCGCTTCCTCGCCCGGATGCTGCCGGGCGCGGTCCCGGCGCCGATCGCCGGGTTCGTCCCGCCGATGCGGCCGATGGCCGCGACAACCCCGCCCCGCGGCGACGGCTGGCTGCACGAGATCCTGTTCGAGGGCCTGCGGGTCGAGGCGCAGGCAGAACCGAACCGAATCGCGCTTTACGACGCGGACGGCAATGCCGTGACGCGCCGCATCTGGCGCGTCGCCGACGCCGTCCGCCGCCTGCCGGTCAACCGCATCGTGCTCGACGGCATCGTCATCGTCCAGGACGAAGCGGGCCGGAGCGACCCCGCCGCGCTCGCCCGCGACCTCGCCGACGGCCGGCAGGACCGGCTCGTCTACTACGCCGTCGACCTCCTCCACCTCGACGGCTTCGACATCACCGCCGCGCCGCTCGCCGAGCGGAAGCGCGTACTGAAGGCGCTTCTCGACGAGGCCGGCCCCGAGGCGATCGCGTTCAGCGAGGCGCTTCCGGTCGAGGGACGCCAGATGCTCGCGAGCGCAAAGCGCATGGACCTCGCCGGCATCGTCTCGAAGCGGGCCGACGGACCCTACGCATCGGGCGCAACCAAGGACTGGAGCGAGACCCGCGTGAAACCCGCCATCCCCAAGCCG
>JBIQKL010000004.1:71643-72922 GCA_044506555.1 Hyphomicrobiales bacterium
GAGCCGCGGCAGGTGCCGGACTTCATCGCGCTCCGCGGCGACCCGTCCGACAAGATCCCCGGCGCCCGCGGCATGGGGCCGAAGGGCGCGGCGAAGATCCTCGCGACCTATCCGAGCCTCGAGGATGCGCTCGCCGACGGCCGCTTCGCCGGCCAGGCCGACGACCTCCGCCTCTACCGGAAGCTCGCGACGATGGACCCGGCGGCGCCGTTGCCGCCCCTGCCGGACATGGCCCCGACCTGGGCCAAGGGCGCGGCGCTGGCCCGCACCTGGGGCCTGAAGGCGTTGGCCGACCGCCTGGCCGCGCTCGCGGATCAGGCCGACGACACCCGCTAGGGCGGTCCCCGTCCTATGTTATAAAACTACGGCCAACTGCCCCGATCTGGACTGAACGCCGGCACGGCTGACGGTTGTGATTGCAATTTCATCGCTTTTCCGTAGCATCACTACATAACCTGCCGTGAGAGCCTCACCATGACCCGTCCTTTCCCCGACCCCGCGGCCTGCATGATCGATGCGGCCGGAGCCATGACCGGCGCCACCGGCGCCAAGCGGTCGCGCTTCCACGACCTCGCCGGCCTGTTCGCCGACGAGACCGCCTTCGCGGCGCTGGTCGCGGCCCGTGGCGACGAGATCGCCTACGGCGTCGACGAGTTCCGTCCCGCCCGCGTCGCCCCCCAGGAATTGATCTTCGGCACCAGCTTCCTCCAGCCGGGCCGGGTCGGCGACGAGTTCTTCATGACCCGCGGCCACATCCACGTCCGCTCCGACCGGCCGGAGATCTACTTCTGCCAGAGCGGGCGCGGCGTGATGCACATGGAGCTGCCGTCCGGGGAGACGCGGCCCATGGAAATGACTCCGGGCGCGGTCGTCTACGTGCCGCCCTACTGGATCCACCGGAGCGTCAACACCGGAAACGAGCCGCTGGTGACGTTCTTCTGCTACCCCGCCGACGCCGGGCAGGACTACGACATCATCGCCCGCGCCGGCGGCATGGCGACGCTGATCGTCGCCGACGGCGACGGCTGGCTCGAGGCGCCGAACCCCCGGTACCGGGGTCGCCAGGCCGACGAGATAGACCGCTACATGGCGGTGCCGGCGTGACGGCGCTTGCGCTCGCTCCGGCGACCGCGCCGACGCTCTACTTCATCGGCGTGACCACGGGCCAGTCATCGATCCTCAAGGTCTTCCCGCGCTGGTCCGACGCGCTCGGCCTCGGCGCGAGGATCGTCGGCATCGACCTGCCACTGCATGCGCCGGACGCGGACTATCGCGCCGT
>JBIQKL010000004.1:73022-80512 GCA_044506555.1 Hyphomicrobiales bacterium
GAGGCGCTGGTGATCGGGGCAGGGGGCGCGAGCATCGCCATCACCTGGAACCTGATGCAGGCGTCGCGCGGTACTGACCGGCCGTCGCGGATCGTCGTCGCCGACATCGACCAGGGCCGGCTCGACGAGATCCGCCATGTCCATGAGCGTTTCGGCTCCGACGTGCCGGTGACCTACGCCCTCTCCCGCCGTCGCGAGGACAACGACGCGCTGATGGCGGCGTTGCCGCCCGGCTCGCTGGTGATCAACGCCACCGGCCTCGGCAAGGACGGCCCCGGCTCGCCGCTCACCGATGCGGCCGTCTGGCCCGAAGACGGCTTCGCGTGGGAGCTGAATTACCGCGGCGACCTCGTCTTCCTCGCCCAAGCGCGCGCCGCGGCGGCGTCGCGCCGGCTGACGGTCGCCGACGGCTGGGTCTATTTCCTCCACGGCTGGACCCGGGTCATCGCCGACGTCTTCGCCGTCGACATCCCGACATCGGGGCCCGGCTTCGAGCGCCTCTCCGAGCTCGCCGGAGGCCGGCCGGTACAGGCGACCGCATGAAGCGCATCCTGGTCACGCCGCGGTCGCTGACGGCGAGGCCCGGCGACGGCCTCGCGATGCTCGCCGATGCCGGCTTCGAGCTCGTGTTCTCGCCGCCCGGCCGCCAACCCACCGAGGCCGAGCTGATGGCGCTGGTCCCCGGCTGCGCCGGCTGGCTCGCCGGCGTCGAGCCGATCACGGCCCGCGTTCTCGACGCCGCGGGCGACCTCAGGGTGATCAGCCGGAACGGCACCGGCGTCGATTCGATCGACCTCGCGGCCGCCGCCGCGCGCGGCGTCGAGGTGAGGACCGCGGCCGGGGCCAATGCCCGCGCTGTCGCAGAGCTGACCGTCGCGATGATGCTCGCCGGCCTCCGCAACCTGCCCGACAGCATCGCCGGCATGAAGGCCGGCGAATGGGTCCGCCGCGAGGGGCGCGAGCTCTCCGCCGCGACGGTCGGTCTGATCGGCTGCGGCGCGATCGGACGGAACGTCGCCCGCATGCTGTCCGGCTTCGGCACGACGATCCGCGCCTACGACGTCCGGCCCGATCCGCAGTTCATGCCGTCGGACCGTTTCGCCTGGGCCGACCTCGACACGCTCGCCGCCGAGAGCACGATCGTCTCGTTCCACACGCCCGCCGATCCCGGCGCGCCGCCGCTGTTCGACGCGATTCGGCTGGCTCGGCTCCCCCGCGGCGCCGGCATCGTCAACACGGCGCGGGCGAGCCTCGTCGACGAAGCCGCCCTGCTCGCGGCGCTCGACGACGGGCAGGTCGGCTGGTACGCGACCGACGTCTTCGAGGCCGAACCGCCGGGCCTCACGGCGCTGGTCGCCCACCCTCGCGTCATCGCCACGCCGCATATCGGCGCCTTCACGGCAGAGGGCGGGCGCGAGGCGGTGCGGATCGCCGCCGAGAACCTGATCGCCGCGCTCGGGCCGGCATAGCCGCCGCGCTGGGACAGGCGCTACTTCTCCGTCGCGGTGAACGATCCGTCCCAGCCGGCCGGCGGCGGATCGGCCCGCCAGACTGCGATGCGGGCGGCGTAGAGATCGTAGAGCCTGGCGAGCGTGGCGAGACCCACGGCGCGGCATTCGGCGATCGCCGCCTCGGCAGCGTCCCAAGCCTGCGACCGATAGGCGTCGATCATCGCAGCATGGAGCGGGGCGAGCCGGGCGACCGCCACCTCGTCGCCGAGCGTCGTGGCGAGCGTGTAGAGCCGGCTCGGCGCGACCCGGCCCTTGACCTTGATCAGGTCGAGCTCGAGCTTCGGCGCAGCGACCTGCGCCGCCGTCGTCTCGCCGATGACGACGGTGACGCCGTAGACCTTAGACAGCCCCTCCAGCCGCGAGGCGACGTTCACGTCGTCGCCGATGGCCGAGTAGTCGAAGCGCTGCGCCGAGCCGAGATTGCCGACGCAGCAATTGCCGCTGTTGATGCCGATGCCGATCGATACCGGCGCGAAGGCCCGGCCGGCGGCCTTGGCCTCCTCCTCCCACATCCGGTTGAGGTCCCCCATCCGCGCGGCCATACCGATCGCGGCCGAACAGGCGTTGGCGGCGTGGTCGGGATCGTCGAGCGGGGCGTTCCAGAACGCCATGATCGCATCGCCCATGTACTTGTCGATGGTGCCGCGCTTCTGAAGGATCACGTCGGTGAGCGGCGTCAGCAGCGTGTTGATGAAGTGGGTCAGCTCGTGCGCGGTGAGCCGCTCCGAAATGGAGGTGAAGTTCCGGACGTCGCAGAACAGGATGGTGAGCTCCTTTACCTCGCCGCCGAGCTCGAGCCGGTCGGGGTTGGCGATCAGCTCGTCGACCACCGCTGGCGCGACGTAGTGCGAGAAGGCGAGGCGCACCTGCGCCCGCTGCTGCTCGACGCGGCGGTAGATGTAGAGCGTCGCCGCCGCCACCAGGACCGCCAGGGCCAGCGCCGGGTAGGACGGGTCGAGGAGGAGGTCGAGCTCCGCGAAGGCGAGCCATGCGCCGAGGAAGATCGCCGCGACCGTCGAGACCCCCACCGCGGCGGAGGCGAGCGCGGAGAGGCGCGGCAGGATCGCGGCGAGCACGATCCCGGCGAGGACGACGAGGACCAGCTCGACCGCCGGTCCGTAGTCCGGCCGGGTGAGCTGGCGCCCCGACAGGATGTGCTCGAGCGCCTGCGCCTGGATCTCGACCCCGGGGATCGCCGCGTCGAGCGGGGTGGCGCGGAGATCGTTGAGGCCGGCCGCGCTGGTCCCGACCAGGACGATCGTGCCGGCGACGTCGTTCGGATCGTTGGTGCCGTCGAGCACGCTCGCGGCGGGAATGAAGGCCGCCGGGTCGGACGGCCGGAACCGGAGCCAAATCGCGCCGTCGGCGTCGGTGGGAAACTCGACGTTGCCGACCTTGATGTGATTGAGGCCGGTGGCGCTGCCGAAGGCGTCCTCGCCGCTCGCGTTCGAGGCCTTGAGGATGAAGGTCGAGGCGCCCTGCGCGACGCGGAGCGATTCCGCCGCGAGGCTCGGCACCAACTGCTCGCCGACCCGGAATACCAGCCCGATCCGGCGCACCACCTGGTCGCGGTCCGGCACCCAGTTCAGCGCGCCGATGCCGAGCGCCTGGGCGTCGAGGACCGGCAGGTTGCCGGTCGATCCGGCGAAGTTCGCGATGAACGGCCGCGGGTCGTCCCCGGCCACGGCGAAGCCGGCCTTCACCGGCGGCGGCATTCCCTCCTGACGGGTGAGCACCGTCGCGAGCACCGCGGGGCTCGCAGCAATCGCCTCGGCGAGGCGCGCGTCATTGCCCGGCCGCCCCGCGAGGGCCGCCGCCAGCGCCGCGGCCTGCTCCGGCGGCAGCGCGGCGAGGAACTGCTCCGGCGAGGTCTGGTCGGCTTCCGCGAACAGCACGTCGAAGGCGATCGCGGCGGCGCCCTGGTCGCGGAGCGTCTCTAAGAGCCGCGCCACGGTCGTCCGAGGCCACGGCCATTGTCCGACCTCGGCAAGCGACGCCTCGTCGATGTCGACGATGCGGACCGGGAGGGCCGGATCGTAGCCCTGCGGGTCGAGCCGCTGGTAGGAGTCGAAGGCGATCAGCCGGAGGGCCTGGAGGGCGAACGGATCGACGATGCGGAGAGCGGTCGCCCCGGCGAGCACGGCCAGGACGAGGAGCACGTAGATGAGCCCCGCGCGGAATCTCACCGCGCGTTCCCGCGATCATGCCAGTCCGCGACCGACCTCACCTTCGAGTGCCCCCACGCGCCGAGAACCCCGAGCCTCCTAGCACATCGCCGGCGCGGTCGTGAGCCGAATGGGAATGGCGGAGGCCTCGCGGCGCGCGCGAGCAACCGTGAGCTACTCCGGCTGAACCTTGAAGTCGGCGCCCTCGGGCACGGTCTGGCCGCCGTCGACGACGATGGTGGTGCCGGTGATGTAGTCGGCGTCGTCCGAAGCGAGGAACAGGAAGGCATTGGCGACGTCGCGCGGCGTGCCGAGCCGACCGAGGGGGATCATGTCGGCCATCGACTTGATGAACTCCGGGCTCCGGTGCGCCTTCACGCCCTCGGTCACGATGTTGCCCGGCTCGACGCCGTTGACGGTGATGTTCCACGGCGCGAACTCGACCGACGCCGCCTTGATGAAGCCGTTGATGCCGCCCTTCGAGGCCGAGTAGTGGCCATGGCCGGGGCTCGACACCCGCGGCCCGGTGATCGACGAGGTGAAGATCATCCGGCCGGAGCGCTGCGCCTTCATCGGCTTGAGCGCCGCCTGGGCGAGGAGGAAGGTGCCCTTGAGGTTGACCCCCATCACCTTGTCCCATTCCTCCGGCGGCGTGGTCTCGATCATCCGCCACGGGTAGATGCCGGCGTTCTGGACGGCGATGTCGAGGCGGCCGTGCTTGGCCAGCGCCTCGGCGACGATCCAGGCCGCATGCTCGGGCCGGGTGATGTCGGTGGTGACGAAGCTCGCGCCGAGCCGGGCCGCGGTCGCCCGTCCCGCGTCGACCTCGGTGTCGCCGATCACCACCTTCGCGCCTTCCTCGACGAAGCGCTGGGCGATGCCCTCGCCGATGCCGCGCGCCGCGCCGACGACGACGGCGACCTTTCCTTCGAGACGTCCGGCCAAGTCCTTCTTCTCCTTCAAAGCGATTCCAGCGAAAGTGTGCAGCGGTTTTGCGTCCGGAATTGCGACAAAGACAACTACAGGTATCGCCTGCGGATCGTGGTCTTCATCGTATCGAGCAGCACCGCCGCAAGCACCAGGCCGCCTTGTATCATCTGCGTATAGTGCGGCGGCATGCCCATGACGTTGATCGCGGTCTGGATCGACGAGAGGAGGAGCACGCCGGCGAACACGCCCGACAGCCGGCCGTAGCCGCCCTTGAGGCTGACGCCGCCGATCACCACCGCGGCGAAGGCCTGGAACAGCATGCCGATGCCGAGATTGGCGGTGGCGCCCGCGGTCCGCGAGGCGAGCAGCCAGCCGGCGAAACCGGCGAGCGCGCCGGAGAGGATGAAGGTGATCATCACCACGCCGCCGACCTTGATGCCGGCGCGGAACGCGGCGGTGGCGTTGCCGCCGATCAGGAAGACGTGCCGCCCGAACGGCGTCTTGGCGAGGATCAGGCTGAACACGACATAGGTGAGGATCAGCGCCCAGGCGAGCAGCGGGATACCGAGGAAACGCTCGACCGCCATCACCCGCATCGCGTCCGGAAGGCCATAGACCGAGCGGCCGCCCGAGAGCGCCACCACCATGCCGCGAACCGCGATGTAAGTGCCGAGCGTGACGATGAAGGCGTTGATGCCGAAGCGGACGACGAGGGTGCCGTTGAGCGCGCCGATGACGATGCCGACCGCGAGCGCCATCGCCAGCGACACCGGGAACGAGAGCCACGCCGGCTCGAGCGCGAGACCGCCGCCAGCCCCGCCGGTGCCGAAGGTGAGCGCCACCACCATTGCGGCGAGCGCCATCACCGATTCGATCGACAGGTCCATGTGGCCGGCGATCAGCGTCAACGACAGGCCGACGGCGATGACCCCGACGAAGGTCGACTGCTCGAGGATGTTGAGGAAGATGCCGATCTGCAGGAAGTTCGGGATGATCGCCGAGAAAACCGCGGCGACCACGATCAGGATGAACCAGACCAGGTTGTCGAGGACGAACTCGAGCACCGGCCGGCGGCGCGTGGCATCGGTAGCGGGCGGTCGGGCGGTGGTGTCGGTCATGCGGGGTTCATCCGTGGCTCGGACAATTCTCGCGCCCCCTCACCCTGTCCCTCTCCCGCGTGGGGAGAGGGAACCTAGGGGCGAGGTCGCGTCCTCAACTCGCACGCGCCCCGACCTCTCCCCTTCGCGGAAGAGGTCGGCGCGAAGCGCCGGGTGAGGGGGTAACCCCACCCGACAGGGTCGCTACTCGACCGGGGCGACCGGGTCGCTCGGCGGCTTCATGTTGCCCCAGAACCGGGGGTCGTCGACGTTGTCCTTGGTGATCGCGGCACCCGGGATCTTGATGTTCGGGCCCCACGATTCGATGGTCAGGACGGAGGGCAGGCCGGTCACGTCATACTCCCCCGCCTTGATCTCCTCCTTGTTGACGACCTTGTCGGCGAACATGGCGAGCGCCGCGGCCTGGGCGAACAGCGGCTGCTCGACCTCGACCTGCAGCCAGCCCTCCCGGATCAGGTCGAGACCGACCGGGGCGCCGTTCGACGACATCATCAGGATCTCGCCCGGCTGCTTGCCCTGCGCCTCGAGCACCGCAGCGACCGCCACCGAGAGATGGGCGGCGTGGTTGAAGATCAGGTCGATGTCGGGGTTGGTGAGGAGCTGATCCTGCGCGATGTTGCCGGCGTTGGACGCCTCCCACTGCATCGCCGGCTGGGTGATGATGGTGATCTCCGGATGGGCGGCCATCTTCTCCTCGAAGCCCTTCTGGATGTCGAGGGTGTAGGGGTCGCCGGGATCGCCGAGGATCTGCAGGATCTTGCCCTTGGGCGAGCCGTTCTTCTCGGTGAGCAGCCGGATCGCCTCGTCGCCCGCGACGTGGCCGATCTCGACGGTGCCCGCAACCGACGTGAAGTCCGACGGCGTCGAGGTGATCTGGCGGTCGAAGATCATCACCGGGATGCCCGCCTCGCGCATCTTCTCGATGCCGGTCTTGGCGGCATCGAAGTCCACCGCGGCGAGGATCACCGCCTCCGGCTTGAGGTTGATCACGTTGTCGATCTGGTTGAGCTGCGTGGTCGACTGGTTCTGCCCGTCGAGCGAGACCACCTCGTAGCCCACATCCTTCATGAACTTGGTGATGGCGTCGATCGATCCGGTCTGGAACTCGTCGAGCAGCGTCGGCACCAGGTAGTAGATCGTCCCCTTCGACTCCTGGGCGATCGCGGCGCCCGTGGCGAGCGCGGCAAGCGCCAGTCCCGCGACGGCGGCCTTCGCCGTCCGCAACAATGTCCTCATGTCCCTGCTCCCGTTTCTGGCTTCGTTTCGCGGCCCCGTCCGAAGCGTCCGATGTCGCCGGTGATCATCCGGACGACCTCGTCGGGGCTGGTCTCTTCGGTCTTGACGTTACCGGCGACAGTTCCGTGGCGAAGGACGACGATGCGGTCGGCGACCGCGAAGGCCTGCGCCATCACGTGGGTGATCAGGATCACGCCGATGCCGCGGTCGCGGACCCGCTCGATCATCTCGAGGCCACGCCGCGTCTGCTCGACGCCGAGCGCGGCGAAGGGCTCGTCGAGCAGCACCAGCTTGCCGCCCCAGTGGACGAAGCGGTTGAGTTCGATCGCCTGGCGCTGGCCGCCCGAGAGATGCTCGACATTGACCTTGAGCGACGGGATGCGGGTGCCGCCGGCGGCGAGCGCCTTGGCGGTCTCGGCCTCCATCTCCTTCTGGCGGAGAATGGGAATGCCGAGCACCCGGCGGGTCAGTTCGCGGCCCATGAAGAAATTGGCGACGACGTCGACATTGGTGCAGAGCGAGAGGTCCTG
>JBIQKL010000085.1:0-15002 GCA_044506555.1 Hyphomicrobiales bacterium
GGGCCCGACCTCGACGTGCTCTACGTCACCTCGGCGACGCTCCGCCGCGACGCGGCCGCTTTGGCCGGGCAGACCAAGCCGGGCGGGCTGTTCGCGATCCACGGCCTCGGCGTCAAGGGCCTGCCGCTGGTGCCGTTCGCGGGATAAGCCTAGTCGGGCCCTGCGACGGCCGCCACCGGCCGTGCCGGCGCACCCTTGGAGAGGGGGCCGCTTCGGCGCTGCTGGACGACCAGCCGCCGCTCCAGCGCCGCGCCGAGCAGCGACAGCGGCCAGCACAGCGCGAAGTAGATCGCCGCCACCAGGCCGAAGACCAGCGCCGGCTCGAAGGTGACGGTGTTGATCAGCGTCGCGGTCCGGGCCAGCTCGGTGAAGCCGATCAGCGAGGCGACCGACGTGCCCTTGATGATCTGGACCATCAGGCCGACGGTCGGCGGCAGCATCAGGCGGAAGGCCTGTGGCATGATCACGAGGCGGAGCGTCGGCACGAACCGGAGGCCGAGGGCCCGCGACACCTCCCATTGCCCGACCGGGATGGCGATCAGGGCGCCGTAGAAGATCTCGCCGAAGAAGGCGGCGGAGTTGAAGATGAAGGTGAAGGCGGCGGCCGACCATGGGTCGGGGCTGAGCCCGATGAAGGCGGTGCCGTAATAGACCATGAACAGCTGGATCAGGACCGGCGTGCCTTCGATGAACCGCGTGTAGCCGACCGCCACCCGCCGCAGGAGCGGCGAGGGGCTGACCCGGAGTCCGGCGAGGATGATCCCCACGAAACCCCCGCCGACGCAGGCGACCAGCGCCAGAAGTATCGTCCAGCGCGCGGAGATGATGAGGAAGTAGGCCTCGTTGAAGGTGAAGTCGCGGACCATCTCGCCCTCACACCTTCCAGCGGAACAGCTTCCGCCCGCTCCAGCGATAGAGGGCGCTGAAGATCTGGACGGCGACGAAGTACATCACCGCGACGACGATATAGATCTCGAAGTTGCGGAAGGTCTGCATCGCGAGGTTGTTGGCGACCGCGGTCAGCTCCTCCGCGGCGATCGCCGAGACGATGCTCGACCCCAGGAGCTGGAGGATGAACTGGGCGCCGAGCGCCGGGTAGACGGCGCGGATCGCGGGCACCAGCACGACGAAGCGGATGATCTGGCGGTTGGAGAGGCCGAGTGCCTTGCCCGCCTCGATCTGCCCCGAAGGCACCGACTCGATGCCGGCACGGATGATCTCCGCCACATAGGCGCCGAGATGGATCGAGAGCGCGACGATCGCCGCGACGTTGCTCGACAGCCGGAGGCCGATGAAGGGCAGGGTGAAGTAGATGAAGAAGAGCTGGATCAGGAGCGGCGTGTTGCGGATGGTCTCGATATAGGTGCTCGCCAACGCCGCGACCGGCCGTGGGCCGAACACCTTGGCGACGGCGACGACGGTGCCGATGACCAGGCCGAAGACCATCGACAGGAGCGACAGCTCGAGCGTGCGGTAGAGCCCCCAGAGCAGGAGCGGCCAGCGATCGAGAATCGGCCCGAAGTGAAAGACGTAATCCACGCCCGTGCTCCCGGTAAGGGCGGGCCCGGCACGCCGGACCCGCGTGAGTGTGCGATCAGAATACCGGCAGCTCGGGGAGCGGCGCGTTCCGATACTTGAGCGATAGGTCGTCGAGCACGCCGTCGTTCTTCAAGGAGTAGATGAAGGTGTTGAGCCACTGCAGGAGCTCGGGGCTGTCCTTGCGGACGCCGATGCCGAAGAAGAAGCTCTTGAGGATGTACTTCATCTCGAAGTCCTCCCCGTTGACGCTCTTCTGGAGGTACATGTCGCCGTAGTCGCCGCCGCCCATGGCGTCGATCTGGCCGGAGAGCATCGCTTGGGTGATCGAGGCATAGTCGTCGAAGCGCAGGATCTCAATGCCCGGCGTCTTCTCGGCCTGGGCGGTGAGCAGCCCGTCCTCGCCGGTGCCGCGGGTGACGCCGACCTTGAGGCCGACCAGATCCTCGGGACCCTTGATGTCGAGGCTCTTGGGGGCGAGCACCACCGACGACTGGCCGGCATAGGGGATGCTGAAGGCGACCTGGAGGGCGCGCTCGGGGGTGATCGAGAAGATCGAGATCACCATGTCGACGCGGTTGGTGAGGAGCGAGGGGATGCGCCCGGGCGAGGTCACGGTGACGAACTCCACCGGCACGCCCAGCGCCTGGCCGACCAGGTTGGCGACCTCGATGTCGAACCCGGTGGGCTCCATGCTCTCGTCCACCATGCCGTAGGGGGCGGTGGTGGTGTCGATGGCGATGATCACCTTGCCGCGGCTGATGATCTCGTCCGTCGTCACCGCCTTCGCCGGGACGAGGCCGAAGGCGACGACGGCGAAGAACGCGAAGAAGAGGCCGGCGAGAGCGCGGCCCGGGGGCAATCTGGTCATGAGTTTCCTCCTTGAGCATCCCGACGCAGTCGTGAGAACCGGGCGCGGACCTGCGTCATGTCCACGGCGGCGCGAAGCGGGCGGGAGGTCAGAAGAGGCGCGTGGTCATGCCTCCGTCGACGACAAGGCCGGAACCGGTGACGAACGACGAATCGTCCGAAAGCAGGAAGGCGATGGTGCGCGCGATCTCCGCGGGCTCGGCGATGCGGCCGACGGCACGGCGGTCGAAGCTGAGTCCGATGTTCTCGGCGCCGCCGGCCGCCTCGACGCCGGCGAGCGTCATGCGGGTCGCGACCGAACCGACGATCAGCGCGTTTACCCGGATGAGGTCGGCGGCGTAGTCGAGGGCGAGCTGCCGCGAGAAGGCGAGGACGCCGCCCTTCGAGGCGGCATAGGCGGGGACGCCGGGGATCGTCGCGAGCGCATGCACCGACGCGACGTTGACGACGCTGCCGCCGCCCGCCTTCCGGATCTCCGGCAAGGTTGCGCGGCAGACGCGGAAGACGGCGGTGAGGTTGACCGCAAGGGTGCGGTCCCATTCATCGTCGGTCACGTCCTCGACGCGCTTGCCGTCGCTGTAGACGCCGGCGCAGTTGACCACGCCGTCGATCCGGCCGAAAGCGGCCAGCATGCCCGTCACCGAGGCGCGGACGTCGTCCTCGCGGGTCAGGTCGGCCGCACGGAAGACGAGTTGCCAGCCGTGGTCCGCGGCAAGTGCGGCGAGGGCTTCGCCGTCCTCGGCATCGAGGCCGACGCCGAACACCCGCGCGCCGGTCCTGGCGAGCTCCTCGGCCGTGGCGCGGCCGATGCCGGTGGCGGCGCCTGTCACCAGGATCGCCTTCTCGCGGACGCCGCCGTAAGGGCCGCTCATGATGCCGCCCGGGCGCCGAGCGCACTTGCGGTCTTCTCGGCCTGCGCCGCCGCGATCAGGCGCAGCACGCGATCCTCGGTGGCCTCGGCGCGCGCGAGCGTGGCGACGATCCGGCCGTCGTCGAAGACCAGGATGCGATCGCAGAGACCGACGACCTCCTCGAGCTCGGAGGAGACGACGACGAGGCCGACGCCCTGCTCGGCGAGTTCGACGACGAGCTTGTAGATCTCGTGGCGCGTGCCGACGTCGACCCCCTTGGTCGGCTCGTCGAGCAGGAGAATCCGCGGCGCGTTCATCAGGACGCGGGCGAAGAGAAGCTTCTGCTGGTTGCCGCCGGAGAGATGGGCGACGGCCGCGGCCGAGGACCGTGCGCGTACCTTCAGCTCGCGCATGGCTTTCAGCGCAGCCGATTCCTCGCGCTTGCGGCTCACCACGCCGAGCGACGTGAAGAGCTCGAGATTGCCGATGGTGATGTTGCCGCCGACCGGCAGGTTGAACAGGAGGCCCGAGCCCTTGCGGTCCTCGGTGAGGAGGGCGATGCCGGCGGCGCGGGCGTCGCGCGTCGAGCGGATCGTGACCTCCCTGCCTTCGACCGCCATGCGGCCCCGATGCGGGATGCGGCCGTAGAGGGCGCCGAGCAATTCGCTCCGGCCCGAGCCCAGCAGCCCGGCAATGCCGAGGATCTCGCCGGCGCGAAGCGCGAACGAGAGGTCATGGACGCCGCGCGAGCCATTGCGCTCTTCGACCTCGAGCCCGTCGACCTCGAGGAGGGTAGGGGCATCCTCGGGAGGGGCGTCGTGGTGCGGGTAGAGCCGGGCGAGTCGCTCGCCGGACATCTCGGTGATGATCCGCTCGGCATCGAAATCGCCGCGGGCGAACTCGGCCGCGACCCGGCCGTCGCGAAGCACGGTGGCGCGGTCGCAGAGCGCCACCACCTCGGGCAGGCGGTGGGTGATGAAGATCATCGTGGTGCCGGCGGCCTTGAGGCGCTCGAGCAGGGCGAAGAGCAGCGCCACCTCGGAGCCGGAGAGCGACGCGGTCGGCTCGTCGAGCATCAGCACCAGCGGACGGGTGGTGAGGGCGCGGACGATCATCACCAGGTGCCGCTCGGCGGCGGTCAGCGTCGCGACCAGCGCTCCGGGGTCGAGATCGAGGCCGAAATCGCGGAACAGCTCCGCGGTGCGGGCGCGGAGCGCCTTCTGGCTGATCAGCAGCCCCTGGCCGAGATTGGTGCGGCCCGCGAAGACGTTCTCCGCGACGGTGAGCTGCTCGAAGACCTCGGTCTCCTGAGGCACGTAGGCGACGCCGTGGGCCTGGGCCTCGCCGGGGGTCCAGAATTGCACCGGCTTGCCGTCGACGCGCATCGCGCCCTCGTAGCTGCCGGCGGGATGGACGCCGTTGAGGATCTTCACCAGCGTCGATTTGCCGGCGCCGTTCTGGCCGAGGAGCGCATGGATCTCGCCGCGGCGGACGCGGAAGTCGACCCCGCGCAGCGCCTGGACGCCGGCGAAGTTCTTCACGATCCGGGTCGCCTCGATAACGTACGGGACGTGGTCCTGCGGCATGGCCCCTCGAACGGTTGGCCCGGTCCGCCGGAGAGCCGACGGGCCGGGCTTCGGGAGGTCAGCGCTGGCTACTGGCCGGCGCTGTCGAGGATCTCGTAGTAGGGATCGAGATCGTCGGCGGTGATCACCGGGGCGGGAAGCGGGTTCATGTAAGCGACCTCCTTCCCTTCGGCGAGCGCGGCCGCGAGCTCGGCGGTCTTGGCGCCTTCCTCGAACAGGGGCTGGGCGACGAGGCCGAAGGCGGCCCCCGACTTGATGATGTCGAGGTTCTGCCGGATGTAGTCCATGCCGATGATGACGATCTCGCGATCGGCCTTGCGGGCGGCGCCGGACCAGGTCTGAACGCCGTTGCCGGTGGTCGAGAAGGCGGCGACGACGTCGGGGTTGCTCTGCAGGATGCCGACCGCCTTGGCCTCGGCGGCGGACGGCTCGAAGCCTTCGAGCTGGGTTTCGAGGATCGAGATGTCCGGGAAGTCGCTCTTCATCTGGGCGCGGAAGGAATCCGCCATCACGTTCTCGGTGTCGTTGTAGCTGCCCTGGGTGAGGGCGATGACGCCCTTGCCGCCGAGCTTCTCGCCCATCACCTTGGCGGCGTTGGCGCCGGCCGCGGCGATGTCCTCGCCGGTCGCCGCCTTGAGGCCGGGGATCGAGCCTTCCTCGGGCAGGACGTGCCAGGTGACGACCGGGAAGCCCTCGTTGCCGAGCTTGGTGATGAACGGGTAGATGTCCGGCCCGGGGCCGTAGACGGCGATCGCGCCGAAGTCGGTGCGGGCGAGAGCGGCCTCGGCGAGCGGGATCGAGGCGGCGACGTCGTAGTTGGTCGCGCTCGGATTGCCGACGACCTCGCACTCGTAGCCGAGCTCCTGGCACTTGGCGAGGAAGCCGGCCTGCATCAGGCGATGGACCGGATGGTCGCGCATCGGCTGGACCCAGAGCAGCGCCTTCTCGGCCGCAAAGCTCGGGGCAGGGGAGCTCATGATCCCGGCGACGAGCGTCAGCGCCATCCACTTCAGTTTGCCCGACATGGTCTTTCCTCCCTTTGGGCTCGCACCGGCTCTCCGCCGGCGACCTCGATGTTTCGGTTCAGGTGCGCGGCTCCCCGCCTGTGGGAGCCTGGTCGGTGTTCGACTGCGCGGGCTCTGCGGCGGCGTCCGATGCCGGGCTCCGCCGGCCGCCGCCGGCGATGAAGAACCGGCGGCGCAGGATGTCGAGCCCGACGGCCAGCACCATGATCACGCCCACCGCGATCTGCTGCCAGTTCGAGTTGACGCCGATGACCACCAGCCCGCTCTGAACGATCTGGAGAAGGAGGATGCCGGAAAGGCCGCCCGCCATGGTGCCTGAGCCGCCGAACAGACTGACGCCGCCGACCACGACGCCGGCGATGACCGCGAGCTCCCAGCCGCTGCCGATCGAGGTGGTGCCGCTGGCGAGATCGGCCATGACGAACATGCCGGCGATCGCCGCGAGCACGCCGATGAGCACGAAGGCCGCGGTCTTGTAGAGCCCGACATTGATGCCGACGAGACGCGCCACCTCGGGGTTGCCGCCGGTGGCATACATGTTGCGGCCAATGACCGTGCGCCGCAGCACGAAGTCGGCGACCACCGCGGCGACGATGAAGAACATGAAGCTCCAGCCAAGGCCGAGGAAGGGCTTGGCGAGGCCGATGGCGCTGACGCTCTCGGGCAGCGGATAGACCGGGTGGCCGCCGGTGACGACCTGGATCAGGCCCTGGCCGATGAACAGCATGCCGAGGGTCTGGATGAAGGCGGGGATCTTGAGCCGGACCACGACCAGCCCGTTGATCAGGCCGATTCCGCCGCCGACCGCCATGCCGCCGACGATGGCGAGCGGCACCGGCCATGCCGCTGCGGTCATCAACTGGGCGCTGCTCACCGCACTGAGGCCTGCGACCGAGCCGACCGACAGGTCGAACTCCCCGTTGACCAGGAGGATGGTCTGGCCGATCGCGATGATGCCGACGAAGGAGACGACGGTGAGGATCGCGCGGATGTTGCGCTCCGACAGGAATGCCGGCTGCAGGAAGTAGAAGAAGGCGACGATGATGACCAGCGCGGCCAGCACGCCGACCTCGCCGCCGGCGAGCAGCCGCACGAGTCGGTCGCCCAACGGCACCGATGCCGACCCCTCCCGCGCGTCCGCAGTCGCGTGCGCCAAGCCTTCCTCCCGTCATCCAGCAGGCCTGAACGGCCCGTCTTCGTCGTATAGAGTTATAATATTATATTCCATATCACGGCGCCAGCGCTATCGCCGCCGGTTCAGTCGTCGTCTCCTGCATCGCGTCCGGTGCCGAGGCGGCGCTCCCAGCCGGTTTCGAAGATGTTGAGGTAGGCCTTCGGATCGTAGGGGTGGGCGCGCGCCACCTCGACGTCGAGATCGATCCCGAGGCCCGGAGCGTCCGGCAGCGAGAGGTGGCCGTTCCGCGGGTCGATCTCGGGATGCCAGGTGACGAGGCCGCGGGTCCACGACTCGTTGAAGGCATCGAAATGCTCCTGGATCAGGAAGTTGGGAACGCAGGCCGCGAGCTGCAGGCACACCGCGGTCGCGACCGGTCCGCCGCTCTGGTGCGGTGCGATGTAGCTGCCATGGGCGAGGGCGACATCGGCGACGGCGAGGGTGTTGGCGATGCCGCCCAGCGACATCGGCTCGGGCTGGAAGATGTTGACGCCGCCGCCCGCGGCCAGCGTGAAGAACTGGCCGACGGTATCGTACATCTCGCCGGTCGCCACCGGGATCGGGCTGGCGAGCGCGACAGGATGCACGGTTTCCTGGCGGTCGCGGGTCGTCGGCTCCTCCCACCAGTAGAGCCCGATCGGCGCGAGGCGCTTGGCGAGCCGGATCGCCTCGATCTCGGTGAAGCGGGCATGGACGTCGATCAGGATCCGCGTGTCGGTGGGAAGCTCACGGCGAAGCGTCGTGAGGATCTCCTCGGCGAGGGCCAGCTCGGGCTCGTCGATGAAGCCTTGGGCGGTACCGAACGGGTCGAGCTTGAGCGCCTTGAAGCCCTTGTCGATGACGCCGCGCGCCGCTTCGAGGAAGGCCTCCGGCGTGCGCTCGGTCCGGTACCAGCCGTTGGCGTAGCCGAGCACGCTGTCGCGCATCCGTCCGCCGAGGAGCTGGTGGACCGGCACGCCCAGCGACTTGCCGAGGATGTCCCAGCAGGCGACCTCGACCGCGGCGATGACGGTGCGGTGGATGTGGCCGCCGTCCAGCGAGACGCTGTCGAGCATGCGCTTGGCGAGCGCTCGCACCCGGCGCGGGTCCTCGCCGATCACCAGATGCTCGAGTTCGCGGATGCCGGCCTCGGTGGTGCGGATGAAGCCGTTGAGCGTGCCCTCGCCGACGCCGTGGATGCCGACATCGGTGTCGACCCGCACGAACAGCCAGTTCTTCCAGCCCGCCCCGACCGCAAAGGTCTCGATCCCGGTGATCTTCACTGATTCTATCTCCGGCCCACGAGGTATTCCTGGTTGACGCAGTTCATCAGCGTGCCGTCGCGAAGATAGGCGACGATCACCTCGATCGCCTTCCGCTGCATGTCCTCGAGCGCCGAGGGACTGTAGAACGCCGCATGCGGCGTTATCACCAGCCGGTCGCGGACCCATGGCTCGCCGGCGCGCCACGCGGCGATGAGCGGGTGGGTGGGATCCGCCGGCTCCTGCGGCAGCACGTCGAGGCCGGCGCCGGCGATGCGGTTCTCGCGGAGCGCTTCCCCGAGCGCGTCGAGGTCGACGATCGGGCCGCGGGCGGTGTTGATGACGATGAGCCCCGGCCTGGCCTTGGCGAGCAGCCCGGCCCCGACCAGCCCGCGGGTCTCGTCGTTGAGCGGGGTGTGTACGCTGAGGATGTCGGCGCGCGCCATCATCTCGTCGAGGGAACGGACCCGCTCGTAGCCGACGGCGAGCTCGGCACCGTTGGAGAGGTAGGGGTCATGGAAGATGACCTTCATGTCGAAGGCGGCGGCGCGCCGCGCCGCGGCGAGACCGATCCGCCCGAGGCCGAGCACGGCGAAGGTGGCCCCGCGGAGGCGCCGGATCAGCGGCGCGCCGGCATAGGTCCACGCGCCGCCGGAGCGAAGGCCCTCGTCGTAGGTCCCCGTGCCGCGGGCGAGCGCGAGGGTGAGCGCCAGCGCATGGTCGGCGACCTCCGTGGTGCCGTAGTCGGGGACGTTGCAGACCGGCACGCCGCGGGCGCCCCAGCCGGCAAGGTCGAGATTGTCGTAGCCGACGCCCTCGCGGACGACGATCCGGCAATTGTCGAAGGCGTCGACGTCGACGCCGAGCGGCAGCGTGGCGGAGCAGTTGATCACCGCATCGGCGATCCGGCACGCCTCGGCGCCGGGCGGCGGCACCGCTTCAGCCGCCGAGCGATGGATGTCGAAGGTCACGTCGGGCCCGAAGGCCTGATAAAGGGGGCTGTCGGGCGCGTAGGTGTTCACCTTCAGGATACGCATGCTTTCTCCGCTCGATTACGGCTCATCCACGCGACGGACTTGGCGAACGCCGCCGTCAATTGTAAACAATCGTCATGACCGACAGTACGTTCGACCGGAACATCCAGCCCCGCAAGCGCCGCGTCCTCATGGACGACGTCGTCGACGCGATCCGCGAAGCGATCCTCTCGGGCAAGCTCGCGCCCGGCACCCGGCTGATCGAGGACGACCTCGCGAGCAGGCTCGCGGTGAGCCGCGGCCCGATCCGCCAGGCCCTTTTCAAGCTCCAGCAGGAGGGCCTCGTCGCCCACGAGACCCACCGGGGCGCCACGGTCGCAAGCGTGTCGCCCGGCGACATCGAGGAGATCTACAGCCTCAGGACCGCGCTCGAGCGGCTCGCCATCGATCAGGCCTGCAAGCGCGCGACCCCCGAGGACCTCGCGCCGCTCGATGCGATTCTTCTGCTTTTTCAATCCACTCCGCGGACCAGCATCACCCGGAAGAAGGTCGCCGAGTTCGACATCGACTTCCATGACGCGATCTTCCGCGCCGCCCATCACAACCGGCTCTACCGCACCTGGGAGAGTCTCCGCTCGCAGGTGATGGTGTTCCTCCTGCTCCGCGACGCGCTTCCCGACGATTACCTCGACAGTTGGTACCGTGACCATTCGCGGCTGCTCGAAGCGGTGCGCTCGCGCGACGTGGAGCGCGCCACCGCGACGATCGAGGAGCACATCGGCAGTGCCTACAAGCGCCTCCTGGTGATGCTCGCGAAGAATGGCCGCCTCCCATCGGAGCCCGCGCCCTAGCGGCTTGACACCACCGTGGCCTCTCTCTACGCTCCATTTTGTAAACAATAAACCGTTGACGAGCGTGCTTGTCAACCGCGGCCATGGGCCGATTGAGGAAGCCGTACAAGGAGGAGCTCGTGACCACCGGACCCAAAAAGCCCGACGCATCGGCGACGGCTGCACCCACGCTTTTGAAGCCCACGCGCCGGCAACTGCTGGCCGGCAGCGCCGCGCTCGGCGGCGGGCTGCTTGCCTCGTCCTTCACCCGGCGCACGGCGCGGGCGGCGGACCGCAAGACGCTGAAGGTGATGAGCTGGGAGCAGTTCCAGCCCGGCGAGAAGGAGGGCTGGAACGCGCTGTTCGACAAGTTCAACCAGTCCCAGTCGCAGTACCAGGTCGAGTGGACCGGCTGGCCGGCGGGGCAGTACATCTCGAACGTGGTGATCCAGGCGCAGGCCGGCGGCATCGACGCCGACGTGCTGATGGCGATGCCCGATCTCGCCGCTCAGGTGATCCGGAAGTTCAAGCTGGCGGAGCCGCTCGATTCCGTTGTTGCGGATCTCGGCATCACCCCGAGCGGCGGCCACGAGTTCCTCCGCCAGGACGGAAAGCTCTACGGCCTGTCGGCGATCGACGTGAATTTCGCCCTCGTCTACAACAAGGCGCTGTTCGCCAAGGCCGGGCTCGAGCCGGCCACCGATCAGGACGGCTGGGTCGAGACCACCGCCGCGCTGACGCATCGGCCGGACCAGTTCGGCATCGCCCTCACCAACAACATCTCGGACGGCGGGGAGTGGTGGTTCCAGCTCCAGAACTTCTGCCTGCCCTATGACGGCAAGTGGGCCGAGGGCAAGACGCCGCTCGCCAACTCGCCCGAGACGGTGAAGGGCCTCGAGCTCTGGAAGCGGCTCTACGACGCCGGCGTGCCGCAGGGCACGGCGCAGAGTGCGATCATGAAACTCGCCGCCGACGGCCGCGTCGCCCAGGCCTGGGGCGTCAACCCCACCGTCGTCGTACTCCGCGCCACCAACCCGGACATCTATCCGGACCTGCTCTCTGCCGCCCCGCCGTGGCCGAGCAAGCGCTCGCTCGACCGCATCCACCCGCTGATGGCGCTCAAGTCGAGCCAGAACCTCGACGGCGCGCTCGAGTTCATCAAGTTCGCCATGGAGCCGGACATCATGGCGGCACTGATGGAGACCAACCTCTACGTCATCCCGCCCTACGACCTCGCGGCCCGCTCGGAGAGCTTCAAGAACTTCCTCGCCGACAAGCCCTGGGTCACCGGCTTCCAGGAGGCGAAGCAGGTCTCGCCGATCGACGTGATGGGCGATTTCGCCTTCGTCGACGACCAGTTCGGCCGTATCGTCATGCAGAACTTTCAGCGCGCTCTGCAGCCGGGCGGCTCGGTCAAGGACGCCATGGACGCTGCCCAGACGCAGCTCGAAGCGCTCTCCGCCAAGCTCTAGGCGGAACGCACGAACGATGGCCCGCGTCGTCAGCGGCGCGGGCCGATCCAATGGCGGCCCGGGGCGCCGGCGCTCCGGCCCCGGGGCAGAAGGACGGCAAGGCGAAGGCATGACGATCTCGGCCGCCACAGCCGACGCCGCCGGCGCGTTGCGGCGCCGCTCCTGGCGGGACTCGGCGGCCTCGGCCATCGCCTACTGGCTGATCCTGCCGCTCCTCGTCCTCGAGGGCGTGTTCCTGGTCTATGCGATCATCCGCGGCATCGGCACCAGCATCGAGGGGCCGGACGGCGCCTTCAATCTCGACAATTACCGCCGGATGCTGGTCGATCCCGGCTTCTGGCGGATCATGGGCCGGACCCTGGTCTTCACGCTGATCGTCGACGTGGTCATCCTCGTCGCCGGTCTCGGGGTGGCGCTCCTGATGAACTGGCAGTTCCGCGGCCGCGCCGCGGTGCGGGGCCTGCTCACCATCCCCTGGGCGATCCCGGAGGTGCCGGTCGCCATCACCTTCATCTTCATGATCGACCCCACCTTCGGCGTGTTCAACCTGCTCGCCCGGATGCTGCCGGGCGTCACCGAGAACCCGCAATGGACGCTCGACCCGACGCTGGCGATGGCGATCGTCATCCTGGTCACGGTGTGGAAGGGCTTCCCGTTCTACTCGCTCGTGCTCCTCTCGGCGCTCCAGGCGGTCCCGGAGGAGCTCTACGAGGCGGCCCGGCTCGACGGCGCCAGCCGATTCCGGCAGTTCCTCCACGTGACGCTGCCCGGCATCCGGCCGAGCATCGCGCTCCTCGCGGTGCTCGCCTTCATCTACTCGATGCAGCAGTTCACGCTGATCTGGCTGATCACCGGCGGCGGCCCGGTCGATGCGACCATGACGCTGGCGCCGGCGATCTACATGCAGGCCTTCCGCTTCTACGACTTCAACTACGCGAGCGCGATGGCGGTGGTCGGCCTCGTCTTCGCCGGCCTCGCGACGATCGCCTTCATCGCCGTGCAGCGGCGCCTGAGCAGCGAGCCCACATGAGCGCCGCGACCTTCGACGACAGTGCGAGCAGGCGCGCCGACCGCGCCGCGGCGATCGGCGCGATCGTCCGCGCCGGGCTGATCCTGATCGTCTGCTTCGTCGTGCTGTTCCCGGTCTACTGGATGGCGCTGAACGCGATCCAGCCCGGTGCCTACGCGCTGACCTGGCCGCCGGCGCTGATCCCGCGCGGTTTCGAATGGTCGAACTTCGCGCGGCTCTTCGAGGAGAAGCCGATCGGCGAATGGCTGCTGCTCTCGACCTATGTCGCCGCCATCGTCGTCGTCGTCACCCTGATCGTCGTCATCCCGGCCGCCTACGCGATGTCGCGGCTCCGCTGGCGCGGCCGCTACCTGCTCGGCCTGTTCCTCCTGTTCACGCAGATCATGCCGGGCGCGATGATCGTGGCGCCGCAGCTCACGCTGTTCCGCACTTTCGGCTGGACCGACAACCTGACGATGCTGGCGCTTCTCCATGCCGCCGTGGTGGTGCCGCTCTGCGCCTGGATCCTCAAGTCCTCGTTCGACGCGATCCCGCGCGAGCTGGTCGAGGCTGGCCTGGTCGATGGCTGCAACCACGTCCAGACGCTGTTCTGGGTGGTGCTGCCGTTGACCAGGCCGGGGCTGGTCGCGGTCAGCGTCGTCGCCTTCTTCTACAGCTGGAACGAGTACCTGTTCTCGTCGGCGCTGATCACCCGGAGCGATAACTATACCGCCTCCCTCGGCCTCGCGACGCTGATCACCCAGCTCGACACGCCGCTCTTCGTGCTGATGGCCGCGGGCGTCGTCTTCTCCGTGCTGCCGACGCTCTTCTACCTCGCCATCCAGCGCCACATCCTGCGCGGGCTCACCGCCGGCGCCGTCAAGGGATAGGAACCGCCCCATGAAGATCACCAAGGTCGAGACCATCTGGTTCGAGGCGCTGCCGCAGAAGGAATGGGCGAAGATCAACGCCACTGCCCGGCAGGCGCTCCCCAACAACCTCTGGGTCCGGATCCACACCGATACCGGGCTCTCCGGGCTCGGCGAGAGCTACTACCTGCCGCGCGCCGTCGCGTCGGTGATCCACGACGTGCTGGCGCCGCTGCTGCTCGGCCGCGATCCCCGCGACATCGAGAATCACTGGAGCAACATGTTCGGCCTGGTGAACTTCTGCGGGCCGATGGGCGCCGAGATGCGCGCGATGTCCGCGGTCGACGTGGCGCTCTGGGACCTGTTCGGGCAGATCGCCGGCCAGCCGCTCTACATGCTGCTCGGCGGGCGGAGCCGGGACCGGGTTCCGATCTACAATACCTGCGTCGGCTACGGGAAGTATCCCGACCTCGATGCCTGGCTGACCGGCCGCGCCGGCGAGCTCGCCGCCGACCTGCTGGCGCAAGGGATCACCGCGATGAAGATCTGGCCGTTCGACCAGTTCGGCCCGACGCTGTCCGGCCCCGGCCGCGAGCGCGAGCCGATGACGGTGTGGGGCGCGGTCACCGCGGCGGGCACGCTCGGCCATCGTATCTCCAACGACGACCTCGCCGCCGGCATCGCCATCGTCGCCGATATCCGGAAGGCGGTTGGCGACCGCATGGCGATCGCGATCGAGGGGCACGCGCGCTGGGACCTGCCGTCGGCGACGCGGATCGCCCGCGCCCTCGAGCCCTACGACATCATGTGGCTCGAGGAGATCATGCCGCCGGACAATGTCGACGCCTATGTGCGGCTGAAGGCGGACACCACCATCCCGATCTGCCAGAGCGAGCGGGTGTTCACCCGCTTCGGATTCCGGCCGTGGATCGAGAAGAACGCCGCCGACATCATCATGCCGGACCTGTCCTGGGGCGGCGGCCTCACCGAGGGACGGAAGATCGCGGCGATGGCCGACACCGCCTACCTGCCGCTGACCTGTCACGATACCATCGGCCCGGTCGCGCTCTGGGCCGCGACGCATCTGATGCTCCACGCCCCGAACGGGCTGATCATGGAGACGGTCCGCGGCTACATCGACGGCTGGTACGACGACGTCGTCACCGACCGGATCCCGGTCGCCGACGGCATGCTGACGCTGCCCGACAGGCCCGGCCTCGGCACCCGGCTCCGCGACGATTTCACTGCGCGGCCGAATGCCCGGGTCGAGGTCACCACCGAAGAATCCCTGAAATCCTGGTGAGCCCGATGCCGCGCTTCGAGATCCGCTACACCGGCGACTACCTGAACGAGAAGGGCGAGGTCGGCGTCGGCGACATCGCCCTCGACCTATACGACGGCTCGCCGTTCATCGGCTACGAGTTCCTCCGCGACCAGAGCCCGACGCCGGGAGACGCCGGCTACTGGGACCGGCTTTATTCGCTGGAGATCGAGCCGCACCACGTCGCCGAGGCCAACGCCATCGTCATCTTCCGGCCGTGGGTAAAGGCGTCCGCCTTCGCCGA
>JBIQKL010000085.1:15102-16351 GCA_044506555.1 Hyphomicrobiales bacterium
AGCCGCACGCCTGTTTCATCAACGTGGCGCGCGGCGAGATGGTCGACCAGCGCGCCCTGGGGCGGGCATTGAAGGAGCGCTGGTTCGCCGGCGCCGGGCTCGACGTGTTCGAGCACGAGCCGCTCTCGCTCGACGATCCGCTGGTCGGGCTCGACAACGTGATCCTGGCGCCGCACTGGCTGCCGGCGACCAAGGACGCGGCCCGGCTGATCACCACGTCGGTGTCGAAGGGAATGCTCCGGGCGGCGCGCGGGCTGGTGCCCGACAACATCGTCAACCCGGCGGTCCTCGACCGTCCGGGCTTCCAGCGGAAGCTCGCCCGCTACCGCGCCAACGACGCGGCCGCCTGACCGAGAATCCCCCGACGCAGGAGACATGACGTGTTCAGACCCAACCGGCTGAAGGCCCGGGTGCTCGCCGGCGAGCGCTCCCTCGGCACCTGGCTGCAGAGCGGCTCCGCCACCTTCGCCGAGATGGCGGCGGCGGCCGGGTTCGATTTCTTCATCGTCGACCAGGAGCACGGGCTCGGCAGCATCGAGGAGGCGGTCGACATCATGCGCGCGGCGAGCGGCGGCGACGCGACGGTCATCGTGCGCGTCCCGTCCTCCGATCCCGTGTATCTCAAGCGGCTGGTCGACGCCGGGGTCGAGGGCGTGCTGGTGCCGATGGTCGAGACGGCCGAGCAGGCGAGGGCGGTCGTCGCCGCCTGCCGCTTCCCGCCGCGCGGCGGCCGCGGCAATGCCTGGGACATCACCCGCTCGTCGAGCTACGGCTTCGCCGGCGATTACTACGACCGCGCCGACGACAATCTCCTCGTCATCGTCCAGATCGAGACGGCCACCGCCGTCGAGAACGCCGCCGGGATCGCGGCGGTGGAGGGGGTCGACGTCGTCTTCATCGGGCCGACCGACCTCTCGGGCAGCATCGGCCTGCCGGGCCAGACCGGCGCACCGGAGGTCGAGGGGCTGATCGCGCGGGCGATGGAGGCGGCACGGAAGGCCGGCAAGCCGCTCGCCAGCGTGCCGCGGATCGGGCGGAGCTGGCAGCAGGTCCTCGACGACGGCTTCGCGATGGTCGCGACCGGCAGCGAGATCTACTACTACCGCACGGCGACGCAGGCCCTGCTCGCGGAGTGGCGCGACTATCGCGGGGTGGATGCCGATGCCCGCCCGGCCGCCGGCGGCTACGCGGCCTGAGTCCGCAAGGAGGGGTGATTGCGTGCTTCGAGGCTCCGCTCCGCGGAGCACCT
>JBIQKL010000086.1:0-2787 GCA_044506555.1 Hyphomicrobiales bacterium
CTCATGACACGTTCTCCGCGCGTGCCGCCTTGAGGCGGTACAGCGCCTCGAGCGCCTCGCGGGGCGAAAGCTCGTCGGGGCGGATCGTGTCGAGGAGCGTCGACACCGGGTCGGGCGGCGGCTCCGCCGCTTCGGTCCGGCGCGCGGCCGAGAACAGCGGCAGGTCGTCGATCAGCGATACCGGCGACTTGCGGTCGACCGCTTCGAGCTGGCGGAGCACCTCGCGCGCCCGCGCCACCACCGAGGACGGAAGCCCGGCGAGCTTCGCCACCTGGATGCCGTAGGAGCGGTCCGCCGAGCCCGGGGCGATCTCGTGGAGGAAGATCACGTCGCCCTTCCATTCCTTGACCCGCACGGTCACGTTCCGGAGCCGCGGCAGACGCTCCGAAAGCGCGGTCAGCTCGTGATAGTGCGTGGCGAAGAGGGCGCGGCTCCGGTTGATCTCGTGGAGGTGCTCGATCGCCGCCCAGGCGATCGAGAGGCCGTCGAAGGTCGCGGTGCCGCGGCCGATCTCGTCGAGGATCACCAGCGAGCGCGGGCCGGCCTGGTTGAGGATCGCCGCGGTCTCGACCATCTCGACCATGAAGGTCGAGCGGCCGCGGGCGAGGTCGTCGGCGGCGCCGACCCGGCTGAACAGGCGGTCGACGATGCCGATCCGCGCCGATTTCGCCGGAACGTAGCAGCCGGCCTGGGCCAGGATGGCGATCAGTGCGTTCTGGCGCAGGAACGTCGACTTGCCTGCCATGTTCGGCCCCGTCACCAGCCAGATCCGACCTGCGTCGGCGCCGTCCTCGGGGCCGATGGCGCAGTCATTGGCGACGAACGGCTCGCCGGCGGCGCGGAGCGCCTGCTCGACCACCGGATGGCGGCCGCCCGATATGGCGAAGGCGAGCGATTCCTCGACCATCGGCCGCACGTGGCCCTCGGCTTCGGCGAGCACGGCGCCGGCCGCCGCCACGTCGAGCACCGCGAGCGCCTCGGCGATCGCCTTGATGGCCTCGGCGGCGGCGCCGACCGCGTCCTCCAGTTCGTCGAACACGTCGAGCTCGATCCTGAGTGCGCGTTCGCCGGCGCCGGCGATCCGAGCTTCCAGCTCGGAGAGCTCGGTGGTCGAGAAACGCACCGCCCCGGCCATGGTCTGGCGGTGGATGAACCGCTGGTTGAGCGGCGGGGTGAGCAGCTTCTCCCCCTGCGCCGCCGGCACCTCGATGAAGTAGCCGAGCACGTTGTTGTGCTTGACCTTGAGGCTCTTCACCCCGGCTTCGTCGGCGTAGCCCGCCTGCAGGCCGACGACGACACGGCGGCTCTCGTCGCGGAGGTTCCGCGCCTCGTCGAGGCCGTCGCGATAGCCCTGGCGCACGAAGCCGCCGTCGCGCTTGAGGTGGGGGAGCTCGGCATCGAGCGCGGCGTCGAGCCGGGCCGCGAGGTCGCGGGGGCTCGCCTCGATCGCCGCGATCACCTCGGCGATCTCCGCCGGCGGCAGGTCCGTGCCGCCGATGCGGCGACGGATCGCGTCGGCTGCGGCGAGCCCGTCGCGGATCGCGGCGAGGTCGCGGGGGCCGCCGCGGTCGAGCATCAGGCGCGAGAGGGCGCGGGCAAGGTCGGGGGCGGCGGCGAGCGCGGCACGGATGTCGCCGCGGAGCCCCGGATCGTCGAGCAGCCAGCCGACCGAGTCGAGCCGGCGGCCGATCTCGGCGACGTCGGTGGAAGGGCCGTTGAGCCGGCGGGCGAGGAGCCTTGCGCCGCCGCCGGTGACGGTACGATCGATCGCCGAGAGCAGGCTGCCGCGGCGCTCGCCCGACAGCGTCGCGGCAAGCTCGAGATTGGCCCGGGTCGCGGCGTCGATCAGCATCGTCGCCCCGGCAGACTCGGCGGCGGGCGGGGAGAGCGGCGGGCGCTCGCCGATCTGCGTCTTCTCGACATAGGCGAGAGCGGCAGCGGCTGCGGAAAGCTCGGCGCGGGAGAACGCGCCGAACCCGTCGAGGGTCTTCACCGCGAAGTAGCCGGCGAGCCGCGCCTCCGCCGTAGCGCCGTCGAAGAAGGCGGCGGACAGCGGCGTCACCGCGGGGCCGATGCCGCGCCAGAAGGCGTTGACCGCCTCGTCGGCGAAGACCGAATCCGGCACCAGGATCTCGCGCGCCTCGATCCGGGCGAGGTCGGCGGAAAGCCGCGCGCCGTCGCTCGTCGCCACCCGGAACTCGCCGGTCGAGATGTCGATCCAGGCGAGGCCGTAGAGGTCGGCGCCATCGGCGCCGGCGGCGCGGAGCCGCGAGACGGCGGCGAGATAGTTGTTCCGGCCCGGCGCGAGGAGCGAATCCTCGGTGAGAGTGCCCGGCGTCACGAGACGGATCACGTCGCGGCGGACAACGGCCTTCGAGCCGCGCTTCTTCGCCTCGGCGGGATCCTCGACCTGCTCGCAGACGGCGACCCGGTGGCCGAGCGCGATCAGGCGCTGGAGGTACTGATCGGCGGCGTGGATCGGCACGCCGCACATCGGGATGTCGGCGCCGAGATGCTTGCCGCGCCTGGTCAGCGTGATCCCGAGCGCCTGCGAGGCGGTCTCGGCATCGTCGAAGAACATCTCGTAGAAATCGCCCATCCGGTAGAACAGCAGGCAATCCGGATTGGCGGCCTTGATCTCGATGTACTGCACCATCATCGGCGTCGCGCCGGCGACGTCCGGGGCGGGCGGGCTGGTCTCCGGGGCGGGGCTGTCCATGGCGGGCGGGACGCTAGCAGATGGCCCGCGCCATTTCACCCGCGTGGTGCTGCGCGGTCCACAGGAAG
>JBIQKL010000086.1:2887-16274 GCA_044506555.1 Hyphomicrobiales bacterium
CCGACGATGGCCGTGAGGATCGCACCGCCGATGCCCGAGCCGACGATCTGGCCGATGATCGCGCCGATGTCGAGGCTGCCGCCGGTACCCTGCAGCATCGGGATCAGCGCCTGCAGGAGCTGGCCGCCGCCGAGGCCGCCGATGGCGCCGGCGATCGTGTTGCCCGCCCCGCCGAGGCCTTTCTCCTTCATCGCCGCGCCCGCAGCGTTGCCGCCGGCCGCGCCCGCAATGAGCTGGATGATGATGTTGATGATCGAGGAATCCATGGGCGTAGCTCCATTTTCGCGGCGGGTTCGTCGCCCTGTGCCGCTGCTATCGGAAAACGCGACTGACGAGGTACTCGTCCTCTGGATCCGTCCTTTGTTGGCGCTTCGAGCGCGAATCGGCAGCCTCCCGCCGCCGCGGCGAGGCTACGCCGTGTTGGCATTTTTCGCCAGACATGCGCCGGACCGGCAGCGGCGGGGTCGGC
Source organism: Hyphomicrobiales bacterium (assembly GCA_044506555.1). Lineage (GTDB taxonomy): Bacteria > Pseudomonadota > Alphaproteobacteria > Rhizobiales > Kaistiaceae > Bauldia. The sequence goes on from JBIQKL010000086.1 coordinate 3,357, forward strand.
TCAGCCCATGTCGAGCAGCGAGCGGGCCGTCGTCTCGTTGGTGATCAGGCCGTTGATGATCCGGCCGCGGAGCGCGGCGTGGATCGGCAGGACCTTGCCGGTACCCTGGGCGACGCCGACGACGAGCCGTGACGGCGGCACCTCGCGCGGCACGCTGGTGAGCCGCTGGTTGGTGCCGGTCGGGATGATCCGGCCGGCGGAATCGAAAGCCCATCCGGTGACTTCGCCGATAGCGCCGAGCCGGCGCATCTCGGCCAGCTCCTCGGCGGACATGAATCCGTCCAGATGGAGCGGTGCGCTCTCGTCCATCCGACCGATGCCGACCAGCGTCACATCGGCGGCGCGGCCGAGCTCCACGACCCGCGTCACCGGTTCGAGCCGGTGGAGCTGGTCGCGCTGTTCCGGGGTCGGCACGACGACCGGCAGCGGCATCGGATAGTGCGGCGCCTCGGTCAGGTCCGAGAGTCGGGCCAGCACGTCGAAGAAGCTCGCCGAGCCCTGCATCGAGATGTGGCCGACCAGGGAGACCAGCTTGTGCTGATGGCATTTCAGCCGCGGCATCAGTTCGACCGCGGCGCGGAGCGTCCGCCCGGTGCCGATGGCGAGGACGATCGGGGCGGGGTCGCGGAGGCGCTGCTCGAGGAAGGCGGCGGCGCTCTCGGCGACGCCGAGCGTGAGGCTGTCGGAGGCGGGGTCGGAGGGCACGACCTCGCAGACCGCGAGATCGAACCGCGCCGTCAGGGCGGCGGCGAGCTCCATGCAGGCGGCGATCGGATGATCGAGGCGGAAGGTGATGAGCCGCTCCGACAGGGCGAGGGACACCAGCCGCTGCGCCGTCGGGCGGGAGACGCTGAGCTTGCGTGCGATCTCGTCCTGGGTGTTGCCCGCGACGAAGTAGAGCCAGCCGGCCCGCGCCGCCTCGTCGAGGCGTGATTTTTCGTTTCTCGGCGCGTCGATCATTCCGGTCAGGCTCACTCCGTGAAGAAGGCGGGCATCCGGTTGAACACCCGGTCGGCTCCCGCTGCCGAGAGCTTTTGCGCGACGTCGCGTCCGTTGCAATGGCTGCCGCCGGTGAAGCCCCAGACCGTCATGCCCGCGGCCTTGCCCGCCTCCACGCCGGCCACGGTGTCCTCGACGACGAGACAGCGCGTCGGTCGTGCGTCCATCGCGCGGGCCGCGAACAGGAACAGGTCGGGAGCCGGCTTGCCGCGCTCGACCTGGGTGGCACTGAAGACGCGCGTGCCGAAGTGCGACGCGAGGCCGGTCAGCCCCAGGGTGAGCGTGATCCGCCCGGGATCGCTCGACGAAGCGACGCAATAGGGCCGGTCCAGCGTCGCGAGGACGTCCGCCACGCCCGGGATCGGGACCAGCGCGTCGCGATAGCGTTCCTCCAGGCGGCGCCTGAGCTCGGGACGGAAGGACGGCGGCAGCGCCCTGCCGCGCCGCTCGCGATAGAAGGCCTCCACCGCCTGGAAGCTCCGGCCGAGAAAAAGCCGGAAGACGTCCTCGAGGCGGATCGGAAGACCGTGCGCGCCGAGGACGTCGGCGAGCGCCTGGCAGGCGGTCGTTTCGCTGTCCACGAGCACGCCGTCACAGTCGAAGATGACGAGCTCGAAGCCGTCCATGGAGGCATCGCCTTCCGGTTGGTGCCCGAACTCCAAGACGAACACATGATCAGGCAAAGAGCAATCGCGTCCCAAGCAGCGCGTCGCCTCGCTGGGCGGCGCGCCTCATGCGCGCATTTCGCGCCAGTCTCTCCCAAACGTGCGCACGCAGCGGCTCCGTAGTCGCCTTCGGACAGGGTACCGAAGTTGACAGACTCCGGTTCGCATGTGATCATATGCTCTATTATAGAGCATAAAATCAGGAGCGTTGCGAGACCGCGAGGCGGCTACGAAACGGCGCCGCCTCCGGGGAGGAAGACCGGGTCCCGAGATCCGGAACCAAGGGAGGAGAAGCGCAATGTCGTTCAAGTATGTCGCGGCGCTGTCCGCGCTGATGGTGGGCCTTGGCGGCGCGGCCGTCGCCGAGGAGCTGACGATCGCCACCGTCAACAACTCCGACATGATCATCATGCAGAAGCTGTCGCCCGAGTTCGAGAAGGCGACGGGCCACAAGCTCAACTGGGTGGTGCTCGAGGAGAACGTGCTCCGCCAGCGCGTCACCACCGACATCGCCACCGGCGGCGGACAGTTCGACATCATCACCATCGGCGCCTACGAGACGCCGATCTGGGGCAAGCAGGGGTGGCTGGTCGCCCTCGACGATCTCGGCGAGGACTACGACTATGCCGACCTCATCCCGCAGGTCACGGACGGGCTGAGTGCCGACGGCAAGCTCTACGCGGTGCCGTTCTATGCCGAGAGCTCCTTCACCTTCTACCGGAAGGACCTGTTCGACGCGGCCGGCCTGACCATGCCCGACAAGCCGACATACGATCAGATCGCCGAGTTCGCCGAGAAGCTCACCGACAAGTCGAAGGAGCAGTACGGCATCTGCCTCCGCGGCAAGCCGGGCTGGGGCGAGAACATGGCCTTCGTCGGCACCATGGTGAATGCCTTCGGCGGCAGCTGGTTCGACATGGAATGGCAGCCGCAGCTCACCACCGAGCCTTGGAAGCAGGCGCTCACCTGGTATGTCGACGTGATGGAGAAGGCGGGACCGCCCGGCGCCACCGCCAACGGCCACAACGAGAACCGCGCGCTCTTCGCCACCGGCCACTGCGCGATGTGGATCGATGCCACCTCGGCTGCCGGCTACATCTACAACCCGAACGAGTCCCAGGTCGCCGACAAGACCGCCTTCACCGCCTCGCCGGTCACCGACGCCAACCCGAAGGCGAGCGGCTGGTCGTGGTCCTGGGCCCTGGCGCTGCCGGCCTCGACCAAGAAGGCCGACGCCGCCAAGCAGTTCGTGAAGTGGGCGACGTCGAAGGACTACATCACGATGGTCGGCGAGAGCGAAGGCTGGGTCTCGGCGCCTCCGGGCACGCGGAAGTCGACCTACGCCAACCCCGACTACCTCGCCGCCGCGCCCTTCGCCGAGACGGTGCTGACCGCGATCGAGACCACCGATCCGGCTCATCCCACCGTGGATCCCGTGCCCTATACCGGCGTCCAGTTCGTGGCGATCCCCGAGTTCCAGGGCATCGGCACGCAGGTCGGCCAGCAGGTCGCCGCGGCACTCGGCGGGCAATCGACGATCGACGCCGCGCTCGAGGCTGCCCAGGCCGCCACGCTCCGCACGATGACGCAGGCGGGATACATCAAGTAGCGGGTCCTCCCGAGGCTGCTTCGATGCTTGCCGGCCGGATCCCGGGATTCGGCCGGCCTCTTTCCCGAGGCGGCGAAGCGCGGCTTCGCCGCTGCCGAGAGCGCCACCGCACGATCCGTGCCCACGCCGGAACCCCGCGATGACCGCCACTGCAGACGCCGAACCGAGTCGTGCCCGGCCCGCGCCGCGCAGCGGACGGACGGTCCGCACCGGGCCGCTCCTGGCGCCCGCCGTCGGCCTCCTCCTGATCTGGATGATCGTGCCGCTGGCGATGACCGTGTGGTTCTCGCTGCAGCGCTACAACCTCCTCAATCCGTTCCTGACCGGCTTTGCCGGGTTCGAGAACTACCGCTTCCTGTTCACCGACCCGGCGCTGACGGCGGCGATCGTCAACACGATCCTGCTCGTCGGCGAGGTGCTGATCATCACCGTCGTCCTCGGGACCGCCTTCGCCGTCCTGTTCGACCAGGACTTCTTCGGCCGCGGCGTGGCGCGGCTCCTGATCATCGCGCCGTTCTTCGTCATGCCGACGGTGAGCGCGCTGATCTGGAAGAACCTCCTCATGCACCCGGTCAACGGGCTGATGGCCTGGGTCACGCGTTCCCTCGGGCTCAGCGTGATCGACTGGTTCGGTTCGTGGCCGCTGACCTCGATCGTCGTGATCGTGTCGTGGCAATGGGTGCCGTTCGCGACCCTGATCCTGCTCACCGCGATCCAGTCGCTCGACCGCGAGCAGGTCGAGGCGGCGCGGATGGACGGCGCCCGCGGCTTCCGCCTGTTCTGGCACATCACGCTGCCGCATCTGCTGCGCCCGATCGCGGTGGTGGTGATGATCGAGACGATCTTCCTGCTCGCCATCTTCGCCGAGATCCTGGTGACGACCTCGGGCGGACCGGGCACGGCGACCACCAATCTCACCTATCTCATCTACATCCGCGCTCTCCTGGAGTTCGACGTCGGCGGGGCGTCGGCCGCGGGCGTGCTCGCCATCGTGCTCGCCAACATCGTCGCGATCTTCCTGATCCGGACGGTCGCGCGGAACCTCGACACGTGAGGCGGCCGCGATGAGCCCGCGCCTGCGTCGCAAGCTCGCCTATACCGTGCTCGCCTGGCTCGCGGCCGGGATCATGTTCTTCCCGATCTTCTGGATGATCCTCGCTGCGTTCAAGACCGAGATCGATGCGGTGGCGACGCCGCCGAAGCTGTTCTTCACGCCGACGTTCGACAATTTCGCCACCGTCGACCAGCGCGCCGACTACGTCCGCTACGCGATGAACAGCGTCATCATCTCCTTCGGCGCGACGCTTGCGGCGATCGCCATCGCGGTGCCGGCGGCCTATGCGATGGCCTTCCATCCGGGAAGACGGACCAAGGACATCCTGCTCTGGATGCTGTCGACCAAGATGCTGCCGGCGGTCGGCGTCCTGGTGCCGATGTACCTCATCTTCCGCGACACCGGGCTGCTCGACACCCGCGCCGGGCTGATCATCATCTTCACGCTCTCCAACCTGCCGATCGTGGTGTGGATGCTCTACTCGTTCTTCCGCGAGGTGCCGGGCGAGATCCTCGAGGCGGCGCGGATGGACGGCGCCCGCCCGCGCGACCAGATGCTGTTCCTGCTCCTGCCGCTGACCGCGCCGGGCATCGCCTCGACCGCACTGCTGTCGATCATCCTCTGCTGGAACGAGGCGTTCTGGAGCCTCAACCTGACCGCCGCGAATGCGGGCCCGCTGACCGCGTTCATCGCCTCGTTCTCGAGCCCCGAGGGGCTGTTCTGGGCGAAGCTCTCGGCCGCCTCGGCGATGGCCGTGGCGCCGATCCTCATCTTCGGGTGGCTGACCCAGCGCCAGTTGGTCCGCGGCCTGACCTTCGGCGCGGTGAAGTGACGGGGAACCGCAGATGGCGACGCTCGAACTGAAGTCACTCCGCAAGTCCTTCGGCGCCTCCGAGGTCATCAAGGGCGTCGACCTCGACATCGACGACCGCGAGTTCGTTGTGTTCGTCGGGCCTTCCGGCTGCGGAAAATCGACGCTGCTCCGGATGATCGCCGGGCTGGAGGAGATCACCTCGGGGGACCTCCTGATCGACGGCGTCAGGTCCAACGACGTGCCGCCCGACCGTCGCGGCCTTGCGATGGTGTTCCAGACCTACGCGCTCTATCCGCACATGACGGTGGCCGGCAATATGGGCTTCGCGCTCCGCATGGCCGGCGTCCCGAAGGCGAGCCGCGACGAGAAGATCCGGGCAGCGGCGCGGACCCTGCAGCTCGAGGACCTGCTCGATCGGAAGCCCGGGCAGCTTTCCGGCGGCCAGCGCCAGCGGGTCGCCATCGGCCGGGCGATCGTCCGCGATCCGAAGGCCTTCCTCTTCGACGAGCCGCTGTCCAACCTCGATGCGGCGCTCCGCGTGCAGATGCGCATCGAGATCGGCAAGCTTCAGGCGGACCTCGGCACGACCTCGATCTACGTCACTCACGACCAGATCGAGGCGATGACCATGGCCGACAAGATCGTGGTGCTGAACGCCGGGCGGATCGAGCAGGTAGGCACGCCGATCGATCTCTACGACCGCCCGGCCAACCTCTTCGTCGCCGGGTTTATCGGCTCGCCGCGGATGAACCTGATCGGCGGCCGGCTGGCGGCGGCGAAGGGCGCCGAGACCATCGGCGCCCGGCCCGAGCACATCACGGTATCGCGGGAGAGCGGCGACTGGACCGGGACGGTGAGCGTCGCCGAGCATGTCGGCAGCGATACGTTCCTCTACGTCGCCGTGCCGGACGCCGGCGAGATCACGGTGCGCGTGGTCGGCGAGATGCGGATTGGGGCGGGAACCGACGTCTACCTCACGCCGGAGCCGGATCGGATCCATCGCTTCGACGCGGGCGGAAAGGCCATGCATTCCTGATGCCCGCGAACGCCGGCGATTCGTTGCTCGCGCATTCAACATCGACGGGGACGCCGTGGAGCGCCGACCGCCGTCATCGGAGAGGACAGGAGACTTCGCATGTACATGGAGATGTTCCGGCTGGACGGAAAGGTCGCGCTGGTCACCGGCGGCGCGCAGGCGATCGGGCTCGCCTGCGTCGACGCGTTGTCGGAGGCCGGGGCCCATGTCGTCATCGCCGACACCAACCCCGCCACCGCCGAGGAGAGCCGCGACGGGCTCCGCGCCAAGGGCCGCGACGTCGAGATGACGGTCATGGACGTGACCGACTCGGCGCGGGTTGATGCGGTCGCCGAGGAGGTGATGAAGCGCCACGGACGGATCGACGTCCTGGTCAACAATGCCGGCATCGCCCGGAGCGAGACCCCGGCCGAGACCGTCACCGACGAGCATTGGCTGAACGTCATCGACGTCAACCTCAACGGCACGTTCTGGTGTTGCCGCGCATTCGGGAAGCTGATGCTCGCGGCGGGGTCGGGGTCGATCGTCAATATCGGCTCGATGTCGGGATTCATCGTCAACAAGCCGCAGGAGCAGGCCTTCTACAACGCCTCCAAGGCCGCCGTGCACCACCTCACCAAGTCGCTCGCCGCCGAGTGGGGCGCCCGCGGTGTGCGGGTCAACGCGGTTGCGCCGACCTACATCAACACGCCGCTCAACGCCTTCGTCCTCAAGCGGCCCGAGATGTACGACGCCTGGATCTCGGGCACCCCGATGGCCCGGATGGGCGAGGTGCACGAGATCGCCTCGGTCGTCCTGTTCCTCGCCGGCGAGGCGGCGAGCCTGATGACCGGCTCGGTGTTGGTGGTCGACGGCGGCTATACCTGCTGGTAGCGCCGCCGCCGCCGGGTCAGGATTCCGCGCCGAGGCCGTCGAGAAACGCGAGGCCATGGGCGAGGATCTCGGCCTCGCTCTCGCGATATCCGTAGACCTGCGCCTCGTACTCGACCGACAGTGCGCCGTCATAGCCGGAGCGGCGCAGCCCCTCGACCAGGCCGGCGAAGTCGATGGTGCCGGCGCCGAGCGGCGGGAAGGCGAAATCGGGATAGCGTCCCTTGCCGTCCTTCATATGGACGTGGACGATGCGGTCGGCGAGCTCGTCGACCACGCGGCGCGGATCCTCGCCTTGCACCTCGAGATGGCTCGGGTCGAAGTTGACCCGGAACGGCACGCCGGGCAGGTCGGCGATCAGCCGATGGTAGTCGTCGACGCCATGGAAGAGATGCCCGGCGATCGCCTCGATGGCGAGCACGCGCCCGCGGCCGGCGGCATGCGCCGTGGTCTCCGTCACGGCATCGGCGAACCAGCCCCATGCCGCTGACGCATCGACTTCATCCGGTAGCGGCCCCGACAGGATGTGCACGACCGGCGAGCCGACATCGGCGGCGAGGTCGGTGCAGCCGTTGATGAAATCGATTGCCGCGCGCCGTGCCGCCGGGTCGGCGGCGACCATGCCGATATGCGCGCCGACTGCCGGCATCGCCAGCCCGCGGCGCGCGCAGGCCGCGACGATGGCGCGCCGCTCGTCGGCCGAGGTCTCCGGCGTCACATGCGCCGGCGCCCAGGGCAGCGTCTCGGCGTTGAGCTCGATGGCGCGGTAGCCGGCGTCGGCCACCCGGTCGATCGCGGTGAGGATCGGGTGCGCCGGCAGGCCGACGCTGTGGAAGCACGGATACATCGCGGCCTCACGCATAGCTGGGGAGGACGAACGGCGCGTCGGCGGCGAGCGGCAGGTCGATCCAGCCGCCGGACTGGAGCGACAGGTAGGCGGCCTGGACCACCTCCTGCGCCTTGAGGCCGTCGTGGCCGGAGATCACGGCCGGGGCGCCGGTGCGGATCGCGGTGCAGAACGCCTTGAGCTGGGCCTCGTAGGGGCTTCGCCGCGGCGGCTTCACCGTGATCCAGCCGCCGTCGAACGCCTTCCACCAGGCATCGGGGTAATGCGCCTCGCGGAGCACGTCGGGCAGGTCCTTCGCCGACTTCTCGGTATAGACGGCGACGGGTGCGGCATTGAACGGGTTCAGCGTCTCGCTGGCGATGTGGATCGTGCCTTCGGTGCCGTAGAGGTCGGTGCCGTCGCCGATCGCCGGCGAGTAGCGGTTGCCGGAGAGGCATCCCCGCGTGCCCGACTCGAACCTCGCCAGCAGCCAGACATTGTCGTCGACCTTCTCGGTCATCTCGCTGTGGGCGAGCTCGGCGAAGACGCTGGCGAAGTCCCCCACGAGGTGGCGGGCGAGATCGATGCGGTGGATGGTGAGGTCGATGATGGTGGCGCCCCCCGACTGGGCGAGGTCGTAGCGGTAGCGGGTCGCGGCCGGGTAGGCGGACGACTTCTCCGAGTAGATCGACCGCATCTGATGGACCTTGCCGATGAACCCGGCGTCGAGGAGGCTCTTGGCGATCTGCACCTGTCCCCAGAAGCGCTGGTTGAAGCCGACCTGGAGCACCGTGCCGGCCCGTTCGCAGGCCTCGATCATCCGCCGGCAGTCGGCGACGGTGACGGCGAGCGGCTTCTCGCAGAAGACGTGCTTGCCGTGGTTCGCGGCCGCGACGACGTGCTCGGCGTGGAAGCGGTTCGGGGTCGCCACGACCACCGCGTCGATACCGCCCTTGTCGAGCATCGCCTCGAGGTCGTCGTAGGCGGTGCCGCCGAAGTCGCCGGCGATCGCCTCGGCGCGCGGCCGGTCCGGATCGAACACCGCCGCCACGACGGCGTCCTCCGAGCCCGAGATGACCGGCCCATGGCTCAGTCGCATGATCGCGCCGGCGCCGATCAGGCCGATGCGGACGGGCGGTTCCCCGGTTGACGGCATTCCTTCATCCTCCCCGTGTGCTGGCGTTCGCCAGCCGTTTGACGGTGCCGAGCTTGCCACGAAGGGAGGGCATTCGCGAAGCGCGGATGATCCGCGCGGCCTCGGCGACCGGATGGTCGCTCCGTCCGCTCCGGGCGACACCTCGCCGCGGGCCGAGACCGCACTAGATGTTCCGAACGGACTGCGCCCGCCATTTCGGGGAGTCGCCGATGATTCGCCGTGCCCGCCTGTCCGCCCTTGCCGTCGCCGGGACGCTCCTTTCCGTTCCGGCCCATGCGCTGGTCGAGCCGGAGCGCTGTCCGCGCTTCATTGCCGGTGCCGAACCGCGGATCCTTCCCGCTGCGTTCCAGGTGGCCCAGCTTGCCGAGGGAGAGGTGCGGCTCACCTTCCTCGGCCATGCCAGCTTCCTGATCGAGAGTCCCGCCGGCGTCACGATCGTCACCGACTACAGCGACGGGACCCGGCCGCCGGCGACCCCCACCATCGCCACCATGAACCACGCGCACAGCTCGCACTTCAGCTACGCTCCGGATCCGGCGATCCAATACCTGCTGCCGGGCTGGGGCGAGGACGGCAATCCGGTCCACTACGACCTCACTGTCGACGACGTCTGGATCCGCAACGTCACCACCAATATCCGTGGCGGGTTCGGCGTGTCGGGCGCGCTCCAGCGCGACATGAACTCGATGTTCGTGTTCGAGGTGTCGGGCCTGTGCATCGCCCATCTCGGCCATCTCCACCACACGCTCACCCCGGCCCATCTCGACGCGCTCGGCCGGATCGACGTGGTGCTGGTACCGGTCGACGGCGGCTACACGCTCAATGTCGACGACATGATCAGCGTGCTCGGTCAGATCAACGCGCCGCTGGTCATCCCGATGCACTACTTCGGGACCGCGACGCTCTCGGCGTTCCTCGCGCGCCTCGAGGAACATTACCAGGTCGAGATGAGCCCGCTGCCGGTGGTGACGCTGGCGCGGGCGACATTGCCGAAAATGCCCACCGTGATGGTGCTGCCCGGCTACTGAGTGTGATCCCGGCCACATCGTCGGGCCCGCCGTTCAGCCAAGGTTCAGCGCGCCGGGATCATACCGGCGCCAGGGTTGGCGCATGTCGCGGGCGTCTCGGGGAGGCGGCCCGGATTGGAGATGTGAGATGCTGAGACGGATCACGGCCGGTTTCGTCGCCGGCATTCTTTCCCTTGCCGCGCTGGCGGCGGGCGTCGCGCCGGGCAGCGCCTCGACCTTCTTCGGCTGGCGTGTCGCCGACGTGCCCAAGTGGGACACGCTCAACGTCCGTGCCTGGCCGAGCAGCGGCTCCAAGATCCTCGTCGCCTACCCCGACGGCACGCCGCTGTCGATGACGGGCAAGTGCACCGGTGGCGTGCGCCTCGACGACATCTCCGGCTGGCCGAAGTGGAAGCAGCGGCAGGCGGTGCGCACCGTGTGGTGCGAGACGTGGATCGATCCCACTGGCAACGGCCAGTTCCGCACCGCGTGGGTCTACGGCAAGTACATCGCGCCGCTCTGATCGGCGCTCGCATTCCCTGAATCCCTGATGAACGCGCGGTTCAGGCCCGCTTCCGGCACGACCTGACACACTGCCTCCAACGAACACGAATGGAGGCAGCCATGACCCCGATCCGTACCACGCTCGTCGCAGCCGCGATCACCGCCGCACTCGCCGCGCCGGCCGCCGCCGGCGGCTCCGTGTCGCTCAGCTTCAACCCGCAGAACCAGCAGCAGACGCGACTGCTCCAGACCGGGCTCGCGATCTACGCCATCACGCAGGACATCAAGGGCAGCGCCAGCGTCCGCCAGAAGGGCAAGAACAATAACGGCGCCGTGGTCCAGAACGGCGGTGGCAATTTCGGCGTCGTGCACCAGGAAGGCCGCGGTCACTCCGGCACGCTGGAGCAGGCCGGCAACGGCAATGCCTACGGCGTCTTCCAGTTCGGCAAGCGCACCGACGCCGCCGTCACCCAGCGCGGCAACGGCAATGCCGGCGCCCTGTTCCAGTGGGGGTGGTAGACTACTGACGGTCGCCGTCTGTCCCAGGATGAGGATTGCAGCGCTTTCGTCATGGCCGGGCTCGTCCCGGCCATCCACGTCTTTTCAACTCACGGCGTGTTCGCGTGGATGCCCGGCACGAGGCCGGGCATGACGTTGAGACCTTGCGGCGGCTCCTACTCCCCGTAGGGCACCCAGATGTTCTTGACCTGGGTGGCGCGGGCGAGCACGTCGCGGCCGGCCGAGATGCGGTCGTCGCTCCAGTCGCGGGCCACCGTCTCGCACCAGGTCTGCTTGAGGTTGCCGGCCGAGGCCTTCTCGAAGGCCTCCGCCATCTCGCGTGGCCCGAACGCCCAGATCGCATCGACCGCGTCGTGCTTGGCCAATTCGAGGCCGAGCTTCCGCCGGTCGCCGGTGACGACGTTGACCACGCCGCCGGGAACGTCGGAGGTGTCGAGCACCTGGTAGAGATCGGTGGCGAGCAGCGCCGCGGACTCCGAGGGGATCATCACCGCCGTGTTGCCGGTGGTGATCGCCGCGGCCATCAGCGTGACGAAGGGCAGGAATCCGGGCGCCTCCGGGGCGACGATGCCGACCACCCCGACCGGCTCGTTCATGGCGAGCGCGAGGCCACGGAACGGAGGCTTGTGGACGATGCCCTCGTGCTTGTCGGCCCAGGCGGCGAACATGAAGAGCCGCGTGACCGCGGCGTCGACCTCGGCCTTGGCGGCGGCACGCCGGGCGCCGGTCACGGCAGTCAGCCGGCCGGCGAGCTCCTCGGCGCGGATCGCGAGATTCTCGGCGATGAAGTAGAGAATCTGCGCGCGGTTGTGCTCGCTGGCCCTGGCCCATCCGCTCGCCTTCCGGGCCGCCTCGACGGCGTTCCGGATGTCCTTGCGGTTGCCCTCGCCGATCTCGCCGACGAGCCTGCCGGCACCGTCGACGACCGGCCGCGAATAGCCGCCGTCCGGGCGCTGCTGCTTGCCACCGACATACATCTTGGCGGTGCGGTCGATCAGGCCGGCGATAGCCGGCCCTTCAACCGCCTCGACCGGGGTGCGCTTCGGCTCGGCGGCGGGCTTGGCCTTCTGGAGCCAGGCCGGCTTGGTATAGGCGAGCACGCCCTCGCGCCCGCCCTCGCGGCCGTAGCCGGATTCCTTGTAGCCGCCGAAGCCGGCGGCGGCGTCGAAGAGGTTGGTCGAGTTGACCCAGACCACGCCGGCCTTCAACTTCGGCGCGATATCGAGCGCGAGGTTGATCGACTCCGACCAGACGCTCGCGGCGAGCCCGTATTCGGTGTTGTTGGCGAGCTGCACGGCCTCGTCGGGCGTCCGGAACGACATCGCAACCAGCACCGGGCCGAAGATCTCGACACGGGCGCAGGTCGAGGCGGGCTGGACGCCGGTCATCAGCGTCGGCGGGAAGTAGAGGCCTTTGCCCGGCATCTCGCAGGGCGCCTGGAACACCTTCGCGCCCTCGGCCTCGCCTTGTGCGACCAGCGCCCTGATCCGCTCGAGCTGCACCGGCGCGACCACGGCGCCGACGTCGATCGCCTTGTCGAGCGGCGGGCCGACGCGGAGCGACTGGAGTCGCGTCTTCAGCTTGGCGATGAACGCGTCGTGGACGGATTCCTGGACGAGCAGCCGCGAGCCGGCGCAGCAGACCTGGCCCTGGTTGAACCAGATCGCATCGACCACGCCTTCCACCGCCGAGTCGAGGTCTGCATCGTCGAAGACGATGAACGGCGACTTGCCGCCGAGCTCGAGGGTCAGCGACTTGCCCGATCCGGCGGTCGCCTCGCGGATCTTCCGGCCGACCTCGGTCGAGCCGGTGAAGGCGATCTTGTCGACGTCGTCGTGGCGGACGATCAGCTCGCCCGT
>JBIQKL010000005.1:0-43585 GCA_044506555.1 Hyphomicrobiales bacterium
GCGGGTTCTCCGCGTACTTGATGGTGCCGTCGGGCCGCCAGTCGAACCACTCCGGGTGCTCCCTGATCCACGGGTGGTCCGGCGAGCACTGGATGGCGAAGTCGATGGCGATCTCGAGCCCGTGGCCGCGCGCGGCCTCGACCAGCCGGCGGAAATCCTCGAAGGTGCCGAGCTGCGGGTGGATGGCGTCATGGCCGCCCTCCGGCGAACCGATGGCATAGGGGCTGCCGGGATCGTCCGGCGCCGGATCGAGGCTGTTGTTCTTCCCCTTCCGGAAGGCGGTGCCGATCGGATGGATCGGCGGCAGATAGAGCACGTCGAAGCCGAGATCGCGGACGTAGGGCAGCTTCCGGATCACGTCGTCGAAGGTGCCGTGCCGGCTCGGGTCGTCGGACATCGAGCGCGGCATCAGCTCGTACCAGGCGCTGAACGCTGCGCGCGGCCGGTCGACGATCAGCGGGAGGATGCGCTCGTAGCGGGTGAGGCCGTCGCGGGATGCGCCGCGCTTCATCAGCGCTGCGGTCTCGCCGTCGATCAGGGCGTCGAAACGGGCGACGGCATCTTCGGTCGCGTCGAGCCAGACCACCAGCGTCGACAGCGCCTCCTGGTCGGCCGCGTCGGCATCGCGGCTTCCGGCCGCCGCCTCCGCAACGAGGTTCCGCCCTTCGGTCAGCTCGACGGCAATGTCGACGCCCGCCGCATGCTTCTTGCTCACTTCGTCGCGCCAGCTCTCGAAGCGGTCGCGCCAGGCGATGATCGCATATTCGTAGCGGGCATTGTGCTCCGGGGTGAAGCGCCCGCGCCAGCGGTCGTTGTCGAACCAGACCATCGGCGCCTCGCGCCAGTCCGTCTCGCCGGTCCGGCGCCACAAGAGCGCGGCGTCGATCGTATCGTGGCCCTCGCCGAAGACGTCGGCCTCGACGATCACCGGCTCGCCGGCGACCGCCTTGGCCGGAAAGCGACCGCCGTCGATCTCCGGCGACACCGCCTCGATCGCGATCCGGGCCGCGGCCAGCGCCGCCAGGTCCGGGGTCGGCGCCGGGGGCTTGGCCGTGCGCGCGCGTCCACGCCGCCCGGCAGGTCCAATCTCCGGTGCCCGCTCGACCCTAGCCATGGCCCATGCTCGCCAAACGCGTGCGCCGATGCAAGCACGGGCGGCTCACCCTTGGAAGAGGCGCTGACGACGGATTGCGTGGCGTGGAAATCGGGAGCCCCCAGACTGGCGATGTCGCGTCCGGAGATTGAACGGACAGATCGGCCATCCGTTCCGCGCGCCAGCACCCGGCTTGTGATCGGCCGCAGGCTCCGCTATATCCTCGCCCAACGGCGGGCCTCGGGCCCGTCTTCCCGATATTCGAGGCTTGCGAGACGATGAAGAAGGGCATTCATCCCGATTACCACGAGATCAAGGTCGTGATGACCGACGGCACCGAGTACGTCACGCGCTCGACCTACGGCGAGCCGGGCGCGGTGCTCAATCTCGACATCGATTCGAAGACGCATCCGGCCTGGACCGGCGGCGGCCAGCACATGGTCGACCGCGGCGGCCGCGTGTCGCGCTTCAAGAACCGCTACAAGGGCCTGCTGGGCAACTGAACGCCCGGTCTGTCCGCAGCGAAAGGCCCGCGTCAGCGGGCCTTTTCCGTTTATGGCTGTCAGCGCCGCGCGGCGAAGGCCTCGGCGAGCCGGCCGAGCTGCTCGCGGACCGGGTTGCCCACGCTGGGCGGACCCCCGGCGCCGAAGGCATCGTCGAGGCGGAGCACGCGGGCCTGGACGCGCAGCGACCGGGTGATGAGCTCGCGGAGACGAACGGGCAGGCCGTCCCACCCGGCGCCGTGCGTCGCAGTCGAGAGCCCGCTGAGCTTGACCTTGTTCCGTTCGGCCCGGGCCTGCTCGGCGGTCAATTCGCCCTCGTTGACGGCCCGCTGGAGCAGGAGCCACGACGCCGTCTGCATCAGCCGCGTGGTGAGCCGCATCGACTCGCTGGCATAGGCGAGGGCGCCGGCCCGGCTCAGCCGGAGCGAGTCCTTGCGGCCATCGCCGTCGAGGTAGTCGGCGGTCTCCTCGACCAGCGACATGCCTTCGTCGAAAAGCGACCGGAACTGGTCCGAGCCCGCCAGTCTCGGTCCGAGGGGAACCGGGCCGCGCCCCGTTCCGGTCCGTGCATTCTCTTCGGCCATTCGCGCCGCACCACCATCCATCGAGGACCGTCTCGAAATGGGACGGCTGTCGGGATGGTCGCAACCTCCGTGCCGCTGTGATCCCCCCGTCTCACCTATCTGAGTCGCGGCGGCGCAAAAAGAGAGCCGCCTTGGGAGCAGCGGCTCTTCTGAAGTCTAACAGGGAGGCGTCAAACAGGAGTGGGCAGGAGCCACTCGCGTCCAGGTGACTGGACGGTCAACAGTAATAGTGCGTAAAGCTTAAGACGACGTTAACGGCGCGAAAATGCCCTTGGCGGCGTGATCGGCCGGACTATCGCTTGAAGAAGGCGTCTGCCGCCGCGGCGCTCGCCTGCTTGGCGTCGATCGCCGCCTCGATCCGTTCGATCTCGCTCCGGAGCAGCGCAATGCGCTCGGCCAGCTCGTCGAGCGACAATGCCGCAAGGTCCTGGCCGATCTCATGCGACATCTTTCGCCGCGGCTGGTCCTCGTCCACGATCGGCATGGCTCCCCTCCCGATTCGCGCCTTGCCTGCCCCGAATTGGGCCGGCCGGTCGAATCTGGGACGAGCGGCGCCGGCGATCAAGCCGGGGTCGAGGCGGATTGTCACTTGCCCGGCGAGCCGATAGACCCTTGGCGGCAACCCGAACCACGGAGGACCACCGGCCTTGGCGACGCTTCCCGAGACCATGACCGCAATCGTGATCAAGGCGCCGGGGGGCCCCGAGATGCTGGTCGCGGCCGAACGGCCGGTACCGGTGCCCGACCCGGGCGAGATCCTGATCGCGGTCGGCGCGGCCGGCGTGAACCGGCCCGACATCATGCAGCGCCGCGGCCAATACCCGCCGCCCCCGGGCGCGCCGGTCGAGATTCCCGGCCTCGAGGTGGCGGGCGAGGTCGTCGCCCGCGGCGAGGGGGCGACCCGCTTCGCCCGCGGCGACAAGGTCTGCGCGCTCCTTCCGGGTGCGGGCTACGCCGAATATGCCAAGGTCGACGAGAGCAACGCCCTGCCGGTGCCGCGCGGTTTCACCATCGAGGAGGCGGCTGCGATTCCGGAGACGTTCTTCACCATCTGGCCGTCGATCTTCGAGCGCGGCCGGCTGCAGCCGGGCGAGTCGATCCTGATCCATGGCGGCGCCTCGGGCGTCGGAACCAGCGCGATCCAGCTCGCCAGGGCCTTCGGGGCGCGCGTCTTCGTCACCGCCGGCAATGCCGAGAAGTGCGCCGCCTGCGTCGCGCTCGGCGCCGAGGTGGCGATCAACTACCGGAACGAGGACTTCGTCGAGGTGGTGAAGCGCGCCACGGACGGCCGCGGCGTCGACGTCATCCTCGACATGGTCGGCGGCGACTACGTCACCCGCAACTACGAGGCCGCCGCCGAGGAGGGCCGCATCGTCCAGATCGCCGTGCAGAAGGGGGTGCGTTCCGAGGTGGATGTCCGCCGTCTGATGGTCAAGCGCCTCTGGCACACCGGCTCGACGCTCCGGCCCCGCTCGGTCGCGTTCAAGGCGGACATCGCCCGCACCCTCCACGAGAAGGTCTGGCCGCTGTTCGAGAACCGCACCATCGCCCCGGTGATCGGCTCGACCTACCCGCTCGCCCGCGCCGCCGACGCCCATGCCCGCATGGACCTCGGCGACCATGTCGGCCGGATCGTCCTCACCGTCGACTGAGGGAGAAGCCGCCGTCCGGCGGCGCTCGGGCCGTCCGCGGGCTACACGAACCGCTTCACCGGGCCGGGCTTCAGCGTCGGCCGGTCGGAGAGGTCGAAGAAGACCTCGTCGACGTAGCACCAGCCCCAGTGCTCCGGCGGATCGTAACCCTCGATGACCGGATGGCCGGTCGCGTGGAAGTGCTTGGTCGCGTGCTTGTTGGGGGAATCGTCGCAGCAGCCGACATGGCCGCAGGTGCGGCAGACGCGGAGATGCACCCACCGGTCGCCGGACTCGAGGCACGCCTCGCAGCCGTCGGCGCTCGGCGTCACGTCGCTGATCGTGTCGAGGTGCGTGCATGTCGGGGGCATGGGCGCGTTCCATTGGTTCGGGAGAAGAGCGGCAGGACGGGCTCCTCGAAGGAGTACCACATTGGGCCGGCACGCCGTCCGCAGCGACGCATTGGACTGCGCCGGCCGGCTCTGCTACCGCTCAGCCTTTCGAGAGGCGAACGGGGCCGGCCGCCGTCCCTCGCGGGGGGCCCCGGCCAACGTCCGGAAAGTGCAGCCCATGGATGCCAGTGTCACCACCGCCACGACGCGGCAGCCTTACGGCGTGATCGTCCTGATCGGGCTCGGCCATTCCGTCAGCCATTTCTACCACCTCGCGGTGCCGGTGGTGTTCCCGCTGATGAAGGAATCGCTGGGCGTGAGCTTCGCCCAGCTCGGGCTCCTGGCGACGCTTTTCTATTTGGCCTCCGGCATCAGCCAGTTCTTCGCCGGCATGCTCGTCGACCACTATGGCGCCCGCCGCATCCTGTTCATCGGCATGGCGCTGGTTTCGGGCGCGGTGCTGCTCTGCGGCATCGCCCCGACCTACGGCTTCTACCTGCTGCTGATGCCGCTCGCCGGGGTCGGCAACTCGGTGTTCCACCCGGCCGACTACGGCATCCTCAACGCCTCGGTGAAGGAGAGCTGGCTCGGCCGCGCCTATGGCGTGCATACGCTCGGCGGCAATATCGGCTGGGCGCTGGCGCCGCTGGTCGTCCTCGGTCTCGCCGCCTTCTTCGGCTGGCGGACGGCGCTGGTGGTCGCCGGCCTGATCGGCTTCGCCGTTCTGGGGTTGATGATGACCCAGGCCGCGCAGCTCGACGACGGGCTCGCCGAGCGGCGCGAGCACAGGAAGACGACGCCGGCGCTCAGCATGAGGACCATCCTCACCTCGCCGCCGGTGGTGCTTTGCTTCGTCTATTTCATCCTGCTCGCGATCTTCCAGGTCGGCGTGCAGAACTTCCTGCCGACCATCCTGATCGTCGACGGCTTCACGCTGGCGCTCGGCACCACGGCGCTGACGGCGTTCCTGTTCGCTTCCTCGGGCGGCACCATCGTCGGGGCGATCCTGTCGGACCGGATGGCCGATCACGAGCGGCTGGTGGGCGGGGGCGTGCTGGTCGCGGCGCTGGCGATCGGCGCCGTCGCCCACCTCCACAGCGCCGGCGCGATCGTCGCGGTCCTCGCCGTCTCGGGCTTCGCCCTCGGCCTGACGCTGCCGCCGCGGGATCTGCTCGTCCGGAACGCCACGCCCAGGGGCGCGACCGGCCGCGTCTTCGGATTCGTCTATTCCGGGCTCGATGTCGGCGCCGCCATCTCTCCGCTCGCCATCGGCGTCCTGCTCGACCATGGCGAGACGGTGTGGACGCTGTGGCTGATGGCGGGGTCGGGACTGCTGGCGATCGGCGTCACCTTCGCGATCGCCCGCTTCACGCGGAAGCCGGCCTGAGGGTCACCCGTCGCGGCGGTCGCCGGGCGGGACCACTTCGTACTCGGTCTCGATCACGCGGAAGCCAGGAGGCGGGCCGCGCTCCTGCCCGGCCTGCTTGCGCACCTCCTCCGCCACTTTCCGCCAGCGCCACCAGCCGATCGCCGCGGCGACCGCGACCACCGGTAGGAGGATGAGCGCGATTCCAAGCGACAGCACGACGAAGGCTGCGGCCACGGCGATCGCGACCGCTGCACCGAGGATCGCCATGATCCGCGTTCCCCAGCCCATGTTCGCAATGTAGACCTGATGCATCGCCTGCTCCCTGTCGTGACCGGCGGAATGTGGAGCGTCATGCTTCGCGTCACAAGGGCGGCACGGCGGTCTGATGCGATGTTCATGGATTGTTCTTGACGCAGCCGTGGCGTGCAGTATGGTTGTGCCCGAGGCAAAGGGGCGCTTCATGGTTTCGCACGTCGCCACCGTCGCGTTTCAGGGCATCGACGCCGTTCCGGTCGATGTGCAGGTCCAGGTCGCGCCGGGCGGCACCTATTTCGGCATCGTCGGCCTGCCCGACAAGGCGGTCGCCGAGAGCCGGGACCGGGTCAAGGCGGCGCTTCACGCGTCGGGCCTGGCGCTGCCGGCGCGCCGGATCATCATCAACCTGGCGCCGGCCGACCTCCCCAAGGAGGGGAGCCATTACGACCTGCCGATCGCGCTCGGGCTGATGGCGGCGCTCGGCGCGCTGCCCGGCGACCAGCTCGCCGATTTCGTGGCGCTCGGGGAACTGGCGCTGGACGGGACGATCTCGCCGGTGGCCGGCGTCCTGCCCGCCGCGATCGCGGCGAACGGCATCGGGCGCGGCCTGATCTGCCCCGCTTCTTGCGGCCCGGAGGCGGCATGGGCGAGCCGCGACATGGCGATCCTCGCCCCGCGGAGCCTGATCGCCATCGCCAACCATTTCCGCGGCACCCAGGTGCTGGCCCGGCCTGAGGCGGGCGTAGCGGAAGCCGCGGGCGGCCTCAGCGACCTCGCCGACATCAAGGGCCAGGAAAGCGCCAAGCGGGCGCTCGAGGTGGCGGCGGCCGGCGGCCATCACATGCTGATGGTCGGGCCTCCCGGGGCGGGCAAGTCGATGCTGGCGAGCCGCCTGCCGTCGATCCTGCCGCCGCTCGCGCCGAACGAATTGCTCGAAGTGTCGATGATCGCCTCGATCGCCGGCGCTCTCGAGAACGGCCGGCTCACTGCGCGTCGGCCGTTCCGCGCGCCGCATCATTCCGCCACGATGGCGGCGATGGTCGGCGGCGGCGTTCGGGTGCGGCCCGGCGAGGCCTCGCTCGCCCACCATGGCGTCCTGTTCCTCGACGAGATGCCCGAGTTCACCCCGCAGGTGCTCGATTCCCTCCGCCAGCCGCTCGAATCCGGCGAAGCGGTGATCGCCCGCGCCAATTACCGGGTCGGCTTCCCGTCGCGATTCCAGCTGGTCGGTGCGATGAATCCCTGCCGTTGCGGCATGGCGGGCGAGCCCGGCTTCACCTGCCGGCGCGGCGCGCGCTGCGCCGGCGATTACCAGGCGCGGCTTTCGGGCCCGCTTCTCGACCGCATCGACATCCGCATCGAGGTTCCCGCGGTGACCGCGGCGGACCTCATCCTGCCCCAGCCGGCGGAGCCCTCGGCGGTGGTGGCGGAGCGGGTCGCCGCGGCCCGCGCCATCCAGCGCGAGCGCTATGCACGGCTCGACCTGCCGTTCTCCTGCAACGCGCAGTGCAGCCCGGCGGTCATCGAGTCGGTGGCGGCGCCGGACCAGCCGGCCATGGCGCTGCTCCGCCAGGCGGCGGAGGCGATGCGGCTCTCGGCCCGCGGCTATCACCGCATCCTCAAGGTGGCGCGCACGCTCGCCGACCTCGACGGCGGTGCCGGCGTCGGGCGCCTGCACCTCGCCGAGGCACTGAGCTACCGCGCCGTGGGCGACATCATGGCGGCGGCCGCCTGACGGCCTCGCCCCGGCCCGTCGGCAATCATTTCGCAAGCAGTCGGTGCCATGCTCCGGCACCGTGGAACATGAAACGCGAGACATCGCCGGCCGGCGTCCTCATCACGGGGAGCGGGCGGTCCTGCTGGTTGCCGCCCTCTCCGCCCTCGGCGCGATGGCGGCGCTCGTGTTCCTCCATCTCCGGCCGGACCAGGGCCTGCCGGGGGCACTGGCGGCGGTTGCCGCCGCGGTGGTGGCGACGGCAGCGGTCGGCGCGTGGCGGGCAGGCCGGCGGGCGCGAGGGCTCGCGGCGCTCGCGGCCGAGAGCGCCGAATTGTCCCGGACACTCGAGGCGGCGGTGGACCGGTCGTGGGAGCTCGAGGAGAGCGAGGAGCGCTACCGCAGCCTCGTCGATGCGCGCGAACGCGCCGAGGCCGCGAACCGGGCCAAGTCGCGGTTCCTGGCAACCGTCAGCCACGAGTTCCGGACGCCGCTCAACGGCATTCTCGGCCTCAACCGCCTCCTGCTCGAGACCGGCCTGACGCCGGCCCAGGAGACCTACGCCCGCGGCGTCCAGTCGTCCGGCGCGGCGCTCCTGACGCTGATCGAGGACATGCTCGACTTCTCGAAGATCGAGGCGGGCCGGCTCGACATCCGCCCCGAACCGATCGACGTCGCGGCGCTGGTCGCCGAGGTCGCGGAACTTCTCGCCGCGAAGGCGTATCGCAAGGGCATCGACATCGGCGTCGATGTCGACCCTGGCGTTCCACCGCGCGTCGCCGCGGATCCCACGCGCCTCCGCCAGGTGCTGGTCAATCTCGTCGGCAATGCGGTGAAGTTCACCGATACCGGCGGCGTCACCATCAGGGTGACGCTGGAGCGGCGTTCGCGAGGAAACCGGGCGCGCCTCGCCTTCACGGTGGCGGATACCGGGCCGGGCATCCCGGATGCCGAGGCGGAGCGCCTGTTCGGCGAGTTCGAGCAGGCGGATTCGGCATTGACGCGGCGGCACGGCGGGACCGGCCTCGGCCTCGCCATCAGCCGCCGCCTGGTGGCGGCGATGGGCGGCGTCCTGGTCGTGGAGCCGCATCCCGGTGGAGGCTCGGTCTTTCGTTTCACGGTCGATTCGGAAGTCGCGGCCGGCGCAGCGCCGGACCTCTCCGCGCTCGCGGGTCTGCGGCTGATTGCGATCATGCCGGACGGGGCCGAAGCGCCGGTGGTCGGGAAGATGCTCGGCGCCGCGGCGGCCGACGCGCGGGTCGTGGCCACCGTCAATGCCGGAGCGGCCCTCCTCGGCGCGGCGGCCGCGGCGAACCTGCCCTACGATGCCGTGCTGGTCGACCGCCGTCTCGCCGTCGAGGCCGAACCGGTCCTGGCCCTGCTCCGCGACGCCGCCGGCATGCGGATCCCGGCCGTCGCCCTGGTCGAGCCTGCGGAACGCGCCGCCGTGGGCGGTCTCGGGGCCGCCGGCTTCGACGGGTGCCTGGTCCGGCCCGTCCGCCGCGCCTCGCTGCTCGCGGTGACTCGAAACGCGCTCTCTGCGACGGGCCGGTTCCACTCCGATCCGCATGGCGAGGCGCTTCCGGAGGCGCCGCGCCGGCGCCGCCCGGCGGCCGGCGGGCCGGTGCTCCTTGCCGAGGACAACGAGATCAGCGCGCTGCTGGCGCGCGCCGTCATCGAATCGCTCGGCCACGTCGTCACCGACGTCCGGGACGGAAACGCGGCGGTCGCCGCCGCGATGGCGGGGCGCTACGACGCGGTCTTCCTCGACCTCCACATGCCCGGCTGCGACGGCTTGGCAGCGGCGGCCCGCATCCGCGCGCATGAGCAGGTCACCGGCCGCCCGCCGACCCCGATCATCGCGCTCACCGCCGACGCATTGCCCGAGACGCGCCGGGCGGCGCTCGCGGCGGGTATCGATTCGCTGCTCGAGAAGCCGGTCGCGCCGGAGACCCTCCGGGCCGCTCTTGCCGCCGCGCTCGATCGCCGCGACGCCGCCTGAGGGCTCGCGTCCCACTGTCGCACGATTGTCGAAGACCCGTGCTCTTCTCCCCGCCGTACGGGGCCCCGGCCGGCACATCGAGACAAATCGACGGTCACACATTAAATTGTGCCAGATTCGACTTGCGGCCGGACGCCGCCAAGGCGATTCTGGGCTGGCGGGTCGGTCCCCGCGCGAAGGAGGCACCATGGCTCATCTGCCCTTGATGCCGCAGCGCTTCGCCGGCGGGATGCGGCTTGGACGGCGGCGGTTCGACCGCAACGGCGGACCGCTCGGTCGCCTCGGGACCCTCGAGGTGCGGCTGGCGCGCTCGGGCGAGGAGGTGAAGCAGGCGCAGCGCCTCCGCTATCGGGTGTTCTACGAGGAGATGTCGGCGGTCGCGAACGTCCGGGCGATGTTCTCCGGCCGTGACCGGGACCCTTTCGACCGGATCTGCGACCATCTCCTGGTGCTCGATCATGGCTCGGTCGCCGGGCCCGAGATCGTCGGAACCTACCGTCTCCTTCGCCAGGAGGTCGCCGAGAAGCGGAAGGGCTTCTATTCGGCGGGCGAATTCGACCTCGTGCCGCTGCTCGCGCGCCATCCGGAACGCGTCTTTCTCGAGCTCGGCCGCTCCTGCGTGCTGAAGCCCTACCGGACAAAGCGGACGGTCGAGCTGCTCTGGCACGGCATCTGGAGCTACGTGCGCCAGCACAATATCGACGTGATGATCGGCTGCGCCTCGCTCGAAGGCACCGATCCGCAGCGCCTCGCGCCGCAGCTCGGCCTGCTCCGCAAGGCCGCGGCGACGCCGGAGGAATGGCGGGTCCGCGCGCTGCCCGGCCGAGGCGTGCCGATCGACCAGCTCGCCGGCCCGTCCGAAGTCGGCGACATGGCGGCGCTCCGCGAGCTGCCGCCGCTCATCAAGGGCTACCTCCGCCTCGGCGGCTATATCTGCGAGGATGCCGTCATCGACCGCCAGTTCGGCACCACCGACGTGTTCATCGTGCTGCCGGTCGAGCGCATCAACACCCGCTACATCAACTATTACGGCGCCGACGCCACCCGGCACGCGGCCTGAGCCGTTCAGAGCCGCTTCTGCATCAGGACCAGGTCGAGCCACCGGCCGAACTTGAATCCGACTTCAGGCATCCGCCCCGTCTCGGCGAAGCCGAGACGGTCATGGAGCGCGATCGACCCGAGGTTGTCGGCGGCGATGCCGGCGATCATGACGTGCTTGCCCAGCGCCCGGGCCTCGTCTTCCAGCGCGGTCACCAGCGCTGACGCGACGCCCCGCCGGCGGGCCGCCGCCGCGACGTAGACCGAGTGCTCGACGGTGAAGCGATAGCCGTCGAAAGCGCGGAAATCGCCGAACGAGCCGTAGGCGACGACGGCGTCTTCCTCTTCGGCGATCAGCACCGGATAGCCGGCGGCCCGGCGCGCCGCGCGCCAGGCGCGGCGGTCGGCCTCGTCGACCACGTTGTCGTTCCAGATCGCGGTCGTGTTCCGCACCGCGTCGTTGTAGATGGCGGTGATCGCGGGAATGTCGGCATCGGCGGCGGGACGGACGATCATTCTCTGGCCTCGGTTGGTGCCCTCCGACACTAGCGTGCGGTTCCCGCCGCCGCGAATCAGGGTATCTGGGGGGCGTTCCGGGGAGTTTCCGATACGTGGCCCGTACCGAACGGCTCTTCACGCTGATGGATGCGCTCCGCCGCCACCGGCGTCCGGTGACGGCCGCCGACCTCTCGGCCGAGTTGCGCGTTTCCGTGCGTACCGTCTACCGGGACATCCAGGTCCTCGTCGGGCTCGGCGCGCCGATCGACGGCGAGGCGGGGCTCGGCTACCTGCTCCGCCCCGGCTTCTTCCTGCCGCCCTTGATGTTCGACGAGGCCGAGCTCGAGGCGCTGGTGCTCGGGGCGCGGTTCGTCGGCCGGCAGGGCGACGAGCCCCTGGCGGCAGCCGCGCAGAACGCTCTGGCCAAGATCGCCGCCGCCGCGCCGGCCGACCTCCGCGACACCATCGCCCTCACCGGGCTGTGGGCGCCGCAGCGCTGGACCCCGGATCCGGACCGGCACCTGCTCGCCCCGCTCCGCGAGGCGATCCGCACGGAGCACAAGGTCAGCATCGGTTATACCGACGAGAAAGGCGCAGCGACGACGCGGGTCATCTGGCCGATCGCGCTCGCCTTCTACGAGGACCGCCGGACGGTCGCCGCCTGGTGCGAGCTCCGCGAGGGCTTCCGCCATTTCCGCACCGATCGGATCGACGAGCTTCGCCCGACCGGCGAGCGCTATCCGCGGCGGCGCGCGATCCTCATCGCCGACTGGCGGCGCGAGCAGAAGCGGTCGATGGGGGAGTGACGCTGCTGACAGCCCCTGTCAGCCCCGGGCGCGAGCCTCATATCCTGTGGAGACCAGGAGGGTGCCGATGACCGCCAAGACCTATCATGGCAGCTGCCATTGCGGGGCGGTCCGCTTCGAGGCGGACATCGATCTCGCGGCCGGGACCGGCAAGTGTAACTGCACGTTCTGCACCAAGACACGCAACTGGAGCGTGTCGCTGAAGCCCGATGCGTTCCGCCTGCTCGCCGGCGAGGATGCGCTCGGCGCCTACGAATTCGGGACCCACTCGGCCCACCACATGTTCTGCCGCCATTGCGGCGTCCGTTCCTTCACCAAGGGCTATATCGAGCAGATCGGCGGCGACTTCGTCTCGGTGGCGGTGAACACGCTCGACGATGTTTCGCCGGAGGAGCTGATCGAAGCGCCGGTCCGCTACTCCAACGGCCGCGACAATGCGTGGTGGGAGGTGCCGGCCGAGACCCGGCATCTCTGACGGAGCACGGATGACGGCGTTCGGCTTCACGCTCTTCGATACCGCCATCGGCCCCTGCGGCATCGCCTGGGGGCCGGCGGGGATCGTCACGCTGCAGCTCCCCGAGGCGACGCCGGACGCGACCGCCGGGCGGCTCCGCCGCGCCGTGCCTGATGCCGAGGAAGCGCCACCGCCGCCGTCCGTCGTCGAGGCGATCGCCGCCGTGACGGCGCTGCTCCGCGGCGAGCCGGCCGATCTGGCAGCGATCGCGCTCGACATGGCGCAGGTGCCGCCGTTCCACCGCGCCGTCTACGCGGTAGCGCGGGCCATCCCGCCCGGCGAGACGCTGACCTATGGCGAGGTGGCGCGGCGGCTCGGCGACCCCGGCGCAGCGCGGGCCGTCGGCCAGGCGCTCGGCCGCAATCCCTTCGCGATCGTCGTGCCCTGCCACCGCGTGGTCGCGGCCGGCGGCGCCACCGGCGGCTTTTCCGCCTACGGGGGCGCGGCGACCAAGCGCCGGATCCTCGCGATCGAAGGCGCGGGCGGGGACGCGCCGACGCTCCCCGGCATCCTTTGACCGCCACGACGCTTGCCGGACCATGGCGGTTCGCGCCATCCTTCCTTGGTGGGAGCCGATGCTAGACGGCGCCGTCGACGACGTGCATCCCCGAGGTGCTCGGCATCGCGGTCGAGACCGGGCGCGAGATGGCGGACGCGCTCGCCCGCTCTCGGGCGGTTAACGGCCTCGCGCCGCTCGGGTCGGCAAGGGTAGGGCCTGACCCCTTCTCAGAGAAATTCGCCGCGGAGGTCGAAGCTCGAACGCATGCCGATGTCGTCGTAGTGGGCGCGGAGGAAGGCGCCCGCCGCCTTCCGCCCGGCGTCGCGAAGCTCCTGGAAGAAGCGCCAACTGGTGTCGAGCTTGGTCGCGGCGCCATGATGGTCGAGGGCGCGCGACGCCTCGATGCGGTGCAGGCGGTTCGGGCGGTACTTGGTCTCGTCGAGCCGGTGCTCGGCGATCAGCCGGTTGACGAAGTCGATGGCGCGGAGCTCGCGGAGCAGCGAGGCGTTGAAGGTGATCTCACTGACCCGCTCGGCGATCTCGACACCGGTCCGCGGCACGTCCTCGCGCCGGATCGGATTGATCTGGACGAGGAGCGTGTCGTCGCTCTGCTTGTCCTCGAAGAACGGGAACAGCGCCGGATTGCCCATGTAGCCGCCGTCCCAGTAGGCCTCGCCGTCGATCTCGACGGCCTGGAACAAATTGGGCAGGCAGGCCGAGGCCATCACCGCGTCGGCGGTCACCTCCTGGCCGCTGAACACCTTGATCTTGCCGGTCCGGACGTTGGTCGCCGAGACGAAGAGGCGCGCCGCCGTGCAGTTCCGGACGCGCTCGAAATCGACCAGCGATTCGAGGAGGTCGCGGAGCGGATTGATGTTGAGCGGGTTGAAGCGGTACGGCGAGGCCATCGCGGCCAGGCGCGGGAAGTAGCCGAACGGCTGCATCGAGGAGCGCCAGAAGCCGATGATCTCGTCGAACAGCGCGTGGCCGGCGTCGATCTTGCCGCCACCCTGGCTGACGCGATGCCAGAACGCCTCGAGACGCTCGCGCGCGCCGTCCGGCCCGCTCCGGTCGAGCCCGTCGGCCATCACGACGGCGTTCATCGCGCCGGCGCTGGTGCCGGAGATGGCGTCGAAGGCGATGCGGCCGTCCTCCAGCAGCCGGTCGATGACGCCCCAGGTGAAGGCGCCATGCGCGCCGCCGCCCTGGAGGGCGAGGTTGACCGGCTTCTGCCGGCCCGGCTTCCGCGCCATGGAGCGGCCCGTCAGTCCTTCGGCCGGTTCTGCGCGAAGGCGGCGAGCTGCTCGGGGCTCGCCGGCGCCTGGTTCTGCGCCTGCCACTCGGCATAGGGCATGCCGTAGACCGTCTCGCGGGCGGCGTCCTTGTCGATCTCGATGCCGCGCGCCCCGGCCGCATCGCGATACCAGTTGGCGAGGCAGTTCCGGCAGAAGCCGGCGAGATTCATGAGGTCGATGTTCTGGACGTCGGACCGCGCGCGGAGATGTTCGAGAAGGCGCCGGAACGCTGCGGCCTCGAGCTCGGTGCGGGTGGTCTCGTCGATATCGGCCATGGTCGTACTCCTCGTCCGTTCAGATAGGGATCACCGGCCCGGTGCGCGACCCGAAATGCCGGACTTCGCGGATCGCGGGCAGCCGGCCGAGCTCGGCGAGGATCGCCGCGAGCCGTTCGGCCCAGGCCTCGACCCCCGCCTCGTCCGCGATCAGGTCCTGCCGCAGTTCGACCAGCGCATGGGCGAGGCCGCGGGCCGTGGCGTGACGGTAGAGCGCGTCCCCGGCAAGCGCGCCGTCATAGGGCTCGTTGTCGCCGACGACGAGCTCGGGATCGGCGCGGAGCGCCTCGATCAGCGGCACCGCCAGCCGCGGGTCGGCATCCCAGAGGATCCCGACCTGCCATGGCCGGCCGCGCCCGCGCCACACCGGCGTGAAGCTGTGGATCGCGACGATCGCCGGCACCGGTCCGGCCGCGAGCGCTGCGTCGACGGTGCGGCGGATCGCGTCGTCATAGGGCGCGTAATAGCGGCCGATCCGCTCCGACCGCTCCGCCTCGTCGACGGCGAGGTTGCCGGGAATCACTGCGCGGTCGGACAGGCGCATGATCAGCGTCGGGTCGTCGCGGCCGCGATTCGGGTCGATCAGGAGCCGGGAGAAGCGGGACAGCACCGCCGGCGCGCCGAGGCGACGGGCAAGGGCGACGGTGACGGCGCGGGCGCCCGGATCCCAGGCGATGTGGCGTTCGAGCGCCGCGCCGCCGAGCCCGAGCGTTCCGTAGCGTTCCGGCAGGCGGTTCTCGGCGTGGTCGCAGGTGAGGACGAAGCCGCATGCGGGGTTGCCGGAAAGGACGGTGAACGGCGCGGTTTCCCCGGCGTCATGCGATTCGGGCATCGTCTTCATTCCGCCGAGGATAGCCGGGCGGCCCGCAGCCGGCCATGGGCGGAGTGCCGCGAGTCACAGACGGGCGGCCGTGCATGGGTCATGATCCCGCCGTGTTCGGGACGTTGAGTCTCGCGAATCGGGGCGCTGACGGGAATTTCGAGAGGGCGAGCGATCATGAAAATGCAAAGCACAATCGTTGACAGGGTGAAACATGCCGCGCGATAAGGACGGCATTCAGACTGTTGGACGAGACGGTTAGCCTTTTACCGACCCGATGCCGTCGCGCACACCCACATCCTGGTACCGCAAGGCGGTCGTCGCCGGCAGCATCGTATTGCTCGCCGCCCTCGCCGGAGGGGCCTTCCTGCTCATCAACCAGAACCAGGGCTCGGCCGAGGTCCGGCTGCTCGAGGCCGGCGCCGTGCCGGCCGGCGTCACCGGCTCGCTCACCGGCGAAGGCAATGTCGGCGGCCTCCGGCTCTGCAACAAGACGACCAGCCGGGTCGGCGTCGCGATTGGCTACAAGGAAGGCCGCCGCTGGACGACCGAGGGCTGGTGGAACATTGCGGCGCAGGGCTGCGAGACATTGATGGCCGGGCCGCTCATCTCCCGCTACTATTACATCTACGCGCTCGACTACGATCAGGGGGGCGCGTGGGGCGGGAAGGCAATGCTCTGTACACGAGACAAGATGTTCACGATTCACGGGATCGAGGATTGCGTGGCACGCGGCTTCGATCGCAGCGGGTTCTTTGAAGTGGATACCCGCGAACAGCCGAGCTGGACCGTCCAGCTCACCGAGCCCGGCGAAACCGGCACGGGTGGTCGATGAGGCGGTCGCGAAAGGTCAAGATCCTCGCCACCCTCGGCCCGGCTTCCTCAGAAAAAGACATCATAAAGCGCCTCTTCGAGGCCGGTGCGGACCTCTTCCGCATCAACATGAGTCACACCGACCAGCCGCGGCTTCGGACGCTGATCAAGACGATCCGCGCGGTCGAGAAGGAGGTCGGACGGCCGATCGGCATCCTCGCCGACCTGCAGGGACCGAAGATCCGGCTCGGCAAGTTTGCCGATGGCGCGATCGACATCGCTCCCGGGGATGTCTTCGTCCTCGATTCGAAGCCGGAGCCGGGCAGCCGGAAGCGCGTCACGCTGCCGCATCCCGAGGTGCTGGCGGCGCTCGAGCCCGGCCACCGGCTCTTCCTCGACGACGGCAAGGTCCGGCTCCGCGTTACCGCCGCGACCAAGTCCAAGGCGACCACCGTGGTCGAGGCCGGGTCACGCCTCTCCGACCGCAAGGGGGTCAGCGTCCCGGATTCGACCATCTATTTCGGTGCTATGACCGAGAAGGACCGCTCGGACCTCGAGGCGGCGCTCAACGCCGGTGCCGACTGGATCGCGCTGTCCTTCGTGCAGCGGGCCGAGGACCTTGCCGAGGTCAAGAAGGTCGCCCGCGGACGCGCGGCGGTGCTGGCCAAGATCGAGAAGCCGCAGGCGGTCGAGCGGATCGAAGCGATCATCGAGCAGGCCGACGCGCTGATGGTCGCCCGCGGCGATCTCGGCGTCGAGGTGCCGCTCGAGCAGGTTCCCGGCATCCAGAAGCGCATCACCCGTGCCGCCCGGCGGGCGGGCAAGCCGGTGGTCGTCGCGACCCAGATGCTCGAATCGATGATCCACGCCCCGGTGCCGACCCGCGCCGAGGTCTCGGACGTCGCCACGGCGGTGTTCGAAGGCGCCGATGCGATCATGCTGTCCGCCGAATCGGCCTCCGGCGACTTCCCGGTCGAGGCCGTGGCGACGATGGACAGCATCGCCCAGGAGGTCGAGCGCGACCCCAACTACAAGAACATCATGCATGCCCAGCGCACCGAGCCGGAAGCGACCGGCGCCGATGCGATCTCCGCTGCCGCCCGGCAGATCGCCGAGACCCTGAACCTCGCCGCCATCTGCTGCTACACGTCGTCCGGCGCCACGGCGATGCGGACCGCCCGCGAGCGGCCGCAGACGCCGATCATCGCGCTGTCGCCCGTGCTCGGCACGGCGCGGCGGCTGTCGCTGGTCTGGGGGCTGCACTGCATCGCCGGGCCCGAGCCCGACACGCTCGAGCACATGATCGATCACGCCTGCCAGATGGCGGTCGAGGAAGGCTTCGCGAAGCCGGGCGAGCGGATCATCGTCACCGCCGGCACGCCGCTCGGCAATCCCGGCGTCACCAACATGATCCGCGTGGCGTTCGTCCCCGAGAGCGCCTAGCCCGCGGCCTCAGGTGTCCCGGCCGGCGGTCTCCGCCTCGAGCGAATCGAGCTCGTCGCGCACGTCCTTGAGATGCGGGTCGACGTCGAGCGCGGCGCGGAAGGCGGCCTTGGCCTGCTCTTTCTGGCCGAGCGAGCGAAAGATGATGCCCAGCCCGCTGAGCGCTCCGAAGTGCCGCGGCTCGATCTCCAGCACCTTGCCGATGTCGGCGATCGACTGGCCGTACTCGTCCATCAGGAAATGCACGGTCGCCCGCTTGTTCCAGCCTTCGACATAGCCGGGCTCCATCAGGACGATCCGGTCGAGGAAATCGAGGGCGCGCGGATACTGCTTCCGCTCCATGGCCTGGAGGGTCCAGTCCATCAGGAGGTCGACGGTATCGCTGTCGGAGTCCATCCAGAGCGCGAGGATCGCGCTCTCGACCTGCCCGGCCGCATCGGCGTCGGTCTCGGCCTTCAGCGTCTCGAAAAGCGCATCGAGGCGTTCGGCCCGCGACTGTTCCGCCGCCACCGGCGGCGGATCGGCGCTGACGGAGGGGCCGGTCTCGGCGGCGAAGGCAAGGCCGGCCGCCAGCGACAGCGCGAGGAAGGGCAGCGGGAAAAAGGCGAACGGCTTCGTCATCGGACGCCGATTATCGCCCGATGCCGGCTGAGGTCAAAGACAAACGCGCGTGAACGGGCCGTTCAGCCCTGGCGTGCCTTGAACCGGGGATTGGTCTTGTTGATGATGTACACGCGGCCTTTCCGCCGAACGAGGCGGTTGGCGCGGTGGCGCTTCATGAGCGAGCGCAGCGAGTTGCGGATCTTCATCGTCTTCTTGACCGAATTCGGGAAAAATGCCGGCAGGGAGGCCGGAAATTCGCGCGGAACGTATTGTCCGGCCATGCGCCTGTCAAGCAATCCGCGGAGAAAAGCCGGCGACGGCGGCGCTCAGCCCCGCGCTCTGAGACCGGTTCGCCGCTCGGCGGGAGCGCCGCGCCGCCGGCCGCCGACCGCGGTCCGGTGCATCACCCAGGCGACGTGCGGCGTGAGCTGTGCGATGCCATGGATCACCATCTGCACGGTCTTGCGGTTGCCGCGGGTGTTGGACATCAGGATGCTGTCCTCGATCTCGACCTCCGGTCCGTTGGTCTGGAACTCCCAGGTCTCGCCGTCGGGCAGGGTGAGGGTCACGATCCGCCCCGAACCGCTCCGGGCCGCCTGCACGCCGGCGCCGAGGTGGAAGCGGATGGCGAAGACATCCTTTCCGGACCGGCTGATCGGCTGGCCGGAGGCGGTGAGGAACGAGTCGATGCCGTCGAGCCGGTCGCCGGCATCGGTCAGGCTGAGCCGCCTTTCGTGGACGATCCCGTAGCGCTCGACATAGCCGTTGTGGCCCATCAGCAGCACCGTGGCGCCGTTCTCGCGCCGGCGCTCGGAGAGGATGCGCGTCGGCCCGCCGATGATCACCTCCCCCAGCCATTCGCCCATCCACGAGCGGGTGAGGAAGCGGCAGGACGAGGTATCGTTGATCGACACCGTCGAATGGGCCGCGGTGGTGCGCGCGAGCCGTCGGAGCGGACCGGCGCTGGCGACCGGCACGCCGCAATTGATGATCAGGCGCTGGCGGCCGACGCTCAGTTCGAAGGAGAGGCAGCCGGCATGCGCGGCGCTCGAGAACTCGACCGGCGGCGGTCGGCCGGCGTCGACCAGCAGGATGGCGTCTCCGGCCTCGACCCGCTGGTAGCCGGAATGCGGCGCATGGGTGAGCGGCGCGCCGCGGACGTCGTCATAGGCGAGAACCGTCGCGAGCTGATCGGAAGGCGTGTCGCCGCCGCCGTTGAAATGCGCGAAGCTGCCGTCTCCCTGGCGGAAGAAGCGCAGCATCGGCATCATCCGGTCGATCGCCGAAAGCAGGATGCGCGAAGGCTGCGAGCCGCGGGCGGTGAAGGCCTGGCGGAGCGGCAGGAGGTCCATCAGGATCTCGAGGACCGCGGCCGGGTTGCGGCTGACATGGCCGCCGTCGGGCAGGATCTGGCGGACGAGTTCGAGGTCGAGCCACTTGCCGGCCTGCTTGAGGAAGCGCTGCTGCTCCGACATGGCGAGCGCCGCCGCCGACAGCGCGATCATCACCCGGAGGCGTGGCAGGCCCTGCGGCCCGTCATAGGCGGTGCGCCGCAGATAGCGCACCTGCCGCATCAGCGACTTCATGAAGCGGCGGTAGAAGGCGACGTCGCAGCCGTCGAGGATCAGCGGCGTCTGGTTGAGCCAGGAGATCACCCGCCGCGCCACGACCCCCGTCTCCCAGGCGACCGGCTCGGCCTGGTTCGCGTTGCGGATCCATTCGTCGACGAGGCTCCGCGCATTGGAGCGCGAGATCGCCATGTCGGTGGCGCGGAGGTGGCGGAGCCAGGCGAAGCCGTGCAGCTCGCGCGCCCATTCCTCGCTGGGCGGCTCGGCGTCGAAGATCGGATGGCCGGCGGCGTCGACCGCGCTTCCGGAAAAGACGAACCGGCCGGCATAGATGTCGAGGGCGGCGGTGGGGTCGGCGGTGCGGAGATCGATCGGGGCGATCAGCAGGCGCTCGGGGATCGCCCCGGCATAGCGCCAGCGATAGAGGATGCTGGCATGGTAGCGGAAGGCCATCTGGCGCGACATGGCGCTCATGGCAAAACGAAGCTGCCGCCCCTGACCGGATATCCGTCCGATCGCCATTCCTCTCAGCCTTCCGACATCACGAGTGCGCCGGCGGTCGAATCAACCGGCTGTGCGCGTGGACCCTAGTCCGCGCGTCGCCGGCTGAACACCCGCAGCCCTCATCCTAGCGCTTGCGGAGGCGCATCATGAAGAATCCGTCGAGTCCCGACAATCGCGGCGTCGGACCGGCGAGATGGAAGGGAAGGGTCCGGACCGCGCCGGAGGGCAGGATGCACTCGGCGAGGCCGCCGATCTCCCGGGCCTCGACCGGCACGATCTCAAGGCCGTGGCGGTGGAGCGCGCGGGCCATCTGGTGCTCGCCCTCCTCCGGCTCGATCGAGCAGGTCGAGAAGACGAGGAGACCACCCGGCTTGAGCCAGCCGACGGCCCGGTCGATCATCTGCGCCTGCGCGTCGGCGAGCGCCGTCACGTCGTCGGGGCGCTTCACCCAGGCGATGTCGGGGTGGCGGCGGATGGTGCCGGTGGCGCTGCAGGGCGCGTCGAGGAGGATCGCGTCGAACGGCTCGGCGGGGATCCAGCGGAAGATGTCCGCCTCGACGACATCGGCCGAAAGCCCGAGCCGCTCGAGATTGGCCGAGACGCGCCCGAGCCGCGCCTCGGAAATGTCGACCGCCGTGACCTCGGCGCCGGCAGCGGCGAGGGCCAGGGTCTTGCCGCCGGGCGCGGCGCAGAGGTCGGCGACGCGCTTGCCGGCGACATCGCCGAAGAGGCGCGGCGGCAGCGCCGCGGCGGCATCCTGGACCCACCACGCCCCCTCGGCGAAGCCCGGCAGCGCCTCGACGGCGCTCTCCTGGATTAGCCTTACCGAGCCGGTCGGCAGCAGGAGGCCGCCCAGCCGCTCGGCCCACGCCGCGGGATCCGCCCTGATGCTGAGGTCGAGCGTGGGCTCCTCGAGGTTGGCGGCGGCGATCCGCGCCGCGGCATCGGCACCGTAATTGGCGACCCAGCGCGTCCAGAGCCAGTCGGGCACTGCACCGCGCGGCATGTCGAGGCCGGTGAGGATCGTCGCCCGCTCGCGCGCCAGCCGGCGCAGCACGGCGTTGGCGAGGCCCTTGAAATGGCTCGCGTCGCGGTCGGCGCCGACCTGCTCCATGGCGACCGAGACGGCGGCGTGGTCCGGCACGTCCATGTGCAGGATCTGGACGGCGGCGACCTCGAGGATACGGAACAGGCGGCCGGCCCGGCGCGGCGGCCGCTCGATCAGCCGGGCGAGCACGGCTTCCGTCTCGCCATGGCGGCGGAGCGCGACGGTGACGATGGCGCGCGCGAGCCGCCGGTCACGGTCGGGAAGGGCACGCCAGGACGCCTCGCCGGTGGTCGGATCGAACAGCGCATCGAGCGGCTGGCGGCGGTCGAGAACGGCCGAGAGGATGTCGACGGCGACGGTCCTGACGGCGATGCCCGGCGCGAGCGCCGGCAGGACCCGGCCGCGGCGGTGCGGAGCGGTGCTCAACCCCACGGACCGCGCGGCCGGTCGGTGGCGGGACGGGTGCGGCCGACACGTGGCACGGCGATGCGCGGCGGAGACGAGGCGGACGGCGATGCCGGCGCGTATCCGGATCGTCCGAACGCCCCTTCCATGGCGCGGAGCGCCGCGATGCGGTTCTCGGTCGAGGGATGGGTCGAGAACAGGTTGTCCATCCGCGCGCCCGAAAGCGGGTTGATGATGAAGAGATGGGCCATGGCCGGGTTGCGCTCCGCGGCAGGATTCGGCACCTGCCGGGCAGCGTTCTGGATCTTCATCAGCGCCGATGCAAGCTGCGAGGGTTCACCGGTGATCTCGGCGGCGGCGCGGTCGGCGGAATATTCGCGCGTCCGGCTCACTGCCATCTGCACCAGCATGGCCGCGATCGGCGCGACCAGGGCGGCGACGATCACCGCGATCGCGCCGAGCGGGTTGTTGTTCTCGCGCGAGCCGGCACCGCCGAAGAACAGCGCGAAATTGGCCAGCATCGAGATTGCGCCGGCGATCGTCGCCGTGATCGTCATGGTCAGCGTATCGCGGTTCCGGACGTGGCCGAGCTCGTGCGCCATTACCGCCGCGATCTCCTCGCGGGACAGCGAGCGGAGGAGCCCCGTGGTGGCGGCGACAGCCGCGTTCTCGGGGTTGCGTCCGGTGGCGAAGGCGTTCGGCTGCGGGCTGTCGATGACGTAGACCTTCGGCATCGGCAGGCCGGCCTTACCGGCGAGGTCCTGCACCATGGCGTAGAACTCCGGCGCGCTCCCCGCATCGACCTCGCGCGCGCCGTTCATCCGGAGCACCATCTTGTCGGCGTTCCAGTACGCGAACAGGTTCATGCCTGCCGCGAGCAGGAAGGCGAAGACCATGCCGCCAGTGCCGCCGACCAGGTAGCCGACGCCCATGAAGATCGCCGTCAGTGCGGCGAGGAGCATGGCGGTCCGCATGAAGTTCATCGCGTTTTGTCTTTCTCCCTTCGGCCGCGGGATGCGGCCGCCGTAGAAATGGGAACGCAACAGCCCGGCCGCAAGCCTCTTCAAGCACGGCTAAGTCATTGGCATCGCGGCGTTTACGACTCCGCGCTCAGCGGCAATAGAGGCCCCGGCCTGACTTGCCCCGCTGGGCGAGGTCGAGGTGGAAGTGGTCGCTGTGGTAACTGTCGGAGCCGGGGCCGAGGACCGTGGTGAAGGGGCCGCAGGCGGCTTTCCGGACCGCCTTGAGGAAGGCGTTCTGGGCGAGCCCGTTCTTGCCGCCGACGACGATCCATTCGTCCTTCACCCTGAAGGCGGAGATGTCGATGGCATTGCCTTTGGCGTGCTCGCTGAGCTTGGCGCCCTTGACGCCGTTGCGCGGGCGGCAGGCATAGGTCGCGGCGACGCGGATCTCGGTGACGCTGCCGCCGAGCTTCTGCCGGGCGAGCGGGTCGACGGTGTCCCGCATGAAGGCGGCGAGAGTCGAGGCGACATCGCAATTGACCATCGCCTTGCTGGTGAGCTTGACGGCGCCGCCGCCGAGCGCGGCGACTTCCACCGGCGCCGCGATGCCGCAGCTTCCGGACCGGATCGGGTCGACCGAGACGGCGGTGACGCCGAGCGAGGTCAGGGTCCTGGAGCAGCTGCCGCCGGGTCGGAGGATGCCCGACACCGCCGTGCTCCGCTCCTCGTCGAGGCGGGCGGTGGCGGAGGCCGCGGCGACGGCGATCCTCGGCCGGAGGTTGGGGAGCACGTCGAGGTCGTCGCCGGGCGCTGCATAGCCGAGCGGCCGGCCCTCGGCGATCGCTTCCGCCTCCGCGGTCGCGGCGTCCGGCGGCGGATTGGCCGCCTTGTGCACCGCGCCCAGCGAGCGGCTCGCGATCAGCGCCTCGATGGCGTCCTCATGCTGGCTCATGTCGAGCGGCGGGACGCCCGGCCCCTCGGTGAAGACCGACCACGAATCGTCGTCGTCGTCGGCTGCCGCGATCGGGTCCGGGGTTGCCGGCCGAGCCCGTGGCAGCGGCACGTCCTCGGGCGCGACCGGGGTTGCGGCAGCGACCGGGGCGGGCGCCGGCGATGCCGGTTCGCCCTGGGGCTGCGCGGCGGCCTCCGGCGGCGCGGCAACATCGGGGCCCGGGGGCGGCGGCGCCACGTGACCCTTCGGCGAGACCAGGCCTTTCAGCGTGTCGGCGGGTTCCTTGAAGACCTTGCGGAAGGGTTCGAGCGGTCCGCCCGCCGCGTGAGCGACTGCCAGCGGAATCGCAACACCCACGAGCACGGCGATGATGGCGGTGCGACGTCGCAAGCGCGTCTACTCCCTCCCCGCCCGGCCCAGCGCGGCCACGTGCAACCCGGCCGCGCGCTCATCGAAGCAGCAGAATATCACGTTCGTCAACGTGTCGGAGACGGAATCGGTTTCCCGTGCGACGGTCGCGACGGCGATCTCGGCGGCCCGTTCCGGCGGGAAGCCGTAGATGCCGGTGGAGATCGCCGGAAACGCGATCGAGGCGATGCCGTTCGCCGCCGCGAGGCCGAGCGAGGCGGCATAGCAGGCGGCGAGGATCCGGTCTTCGTCGCGGTCGCCGCCGCGCCAGACCGGGCCGACCGTGTGGATGACATGGCGGGCCGGCAACCGGTAGCCGCGCGTGATGCGTGCCTCGCACGGAGGGCAGCCGCCGAGGCTCCGGCATTCGGCGAGCAGTTCGGGACCGGCGGCGCGGTGGATGGCGCCGTCCACCCCGCCGCCGCCGAGCAGCGTCTCGTTGGCGGCGTTGACGATCGCACCGACCTCGAGCGTCGTTATGTCGGCGATCACCACCTCGAGGCGCGGCTTCGCGGCATCGACCGGCAAAGGCTCCTCCCGGGGCGGGATGCCGATCACGAGCGGCTGAGCAGGAACACGGCCTGCTGGCCGAACAGGTTCCAGAACCACCACGGCGCGTTGAGCCCGATCCGCTCGCCGCGGGGGTTCAATGCGATGCCCCGCTCGATCTTCGCGTTCACCTCGTCGCAGAGGGCGACGAAGTCGCGGATCGTGCAGAAGTGGATGTTGGGCGTGTCGTACCAGGCATGCGGCAGGTTGCCGGTGACCGGCATCCGTCCCTTCAGGGCGATCAGGCCGCGGATCCGCCAATGGCCGAAATTAGGGAAGGAGACGATCGCCTTCCGCCCGATCCGCAGCATCTGCTCGACGACATGGCGCGGCTGGCGCGTCGCCTGCAGGGTTTGGCTGAGGATGACGTAGTCGAAGGCGTCGTCGGGATAGTCGACGAGGTCGGTGTCGGCATCGCCCTGGATGACCGAGAGGCCGCGGGCGACGCATTCGTTGACGCCCTTCTGGCTGATCTCGATGCCGCGCCCGTCGACCCCGCGGGTGGCCTCGAGCAGCGTCAGCAGCGAGCCGTCGCCGCAGCCGACGTCGAGCACGCGCATTCCCGGCGGCACCAGCTCGGCGATGGCGAGATGGTCGATGCGGGCGACGTTGCGCGGCACTTCGGTCGAGGGCGCGTTCATCGGGTCAGCCGAGGCCGCGGGCATGGGCGGCCGAGGATAGGAAGCCGCGGATGGTGGCGAACAGCTCGGGCTCGTCGAGGAGGAAGGCGTCGTGGCCGCGGTCGGTCTCGATCTCGACGAAGGAGACGCTCGCCGCGGCCGCGTTCAGTGCCCGCACCACCGCCTTGTTCTCGACCGTCGGGAACAGCCAGTCGGAGGTGAAGGAGATCACGCAGAAGCGCGTCCGCGTGCCCTTGAAGACGTTGGCGAGGCGGCCCTCGTGGTCGGCGGCGAGGTCGAAATAGTCCATCGCCCGAGTCAGGTAGAGATACGAGTTGGCGTCGAACCGGTCGACGAAGGTCATGCCCTGGTGGCGGAGATACGATTCGATCTGGAAGTCGGCGTCGAAGCCGAAGGTCGGGCGGGCGCGGTCCTGGAGATTGCGGCCGAACTTCCGGTGGAGCGCGTCATCGGACAGGTAGGTGATGTGCGCGGCCATGCGGGCTACGGCGAGGCCCTTCTTCGGGCTCGTGCCTTCGCGGAGATAGCGGCCGCCGCGCCAGTCGGGATCGGCCATCACCGCCTGGCGGCCGACCTCGGCGAAGGCAATGTTCTGCGAGGAATGGCGGGCCGCCGTGGCGATCGGCAGCGCCGAGAAAACCCGCTCGGGATAGGTTGCCGCCCATTGCAGCACCTGCATGCCGCCCATCGAGCCGCCGGCGACCGAGAACAGCGTGTCGATGCCGAGGCTGTCGAGCAGCTTCGCCTGGGCCCGGACCATGTCGCGGATGGTGATGACCGAGAGGTCGAGCGCCCAGGCCTCGCCGGTCTCGGGGTTCACCGAAGCGGGACCGGTAGTGCCCATGCAGCCGCCGAGCACGTTCGCGCAGATGACGAAGTAGCGGTCGGTGTCGATCGGCTTGCCGGAACCGACGATGTCCGACCACCAGCCCGGCTTGCCGGTGACGGGATGCGGACTTGCGACGTGCTGGTCGGCGGTCAGCGCATGGCAGACGAGGATCGCGTTCGACTTGTCGGCGTTCAGGGTGCCGTAGGTCTGGTAGGCGATCTGGAGGTGGTCGAGCCGCCGGCCGGAATCGAGGAGCAGCGGCTCGTCGGGGCCGAAGCGCGCGACGAGGCTCGCGGGATGGTCGGCCTGATCGTGCGCGTCGCCCCGCCGGATGGCCGGCGGCGGCGCGGTCGTGGCCGTATCGCTTGAGGTCGACATTGTCCGTATCCGAGAGGTTTGCTAGGTGCGGACCCCAACCCTGTCAACGTTTTCTTTGATTTCGCCCCGGCGCCTGGCCTATGAATGCCCGCGCTCCAAGGGAAGCTCCACGGTCATGAACCACAGACCCGCCCGCCCGGGCCCGCGCCCCGGCGTGCTCGACATCGCCGCCTATGTGCCCGGCCGCTCCAAGGCCCCGGAGGGCGTGCGGCTGCACAAGCTGTCGTCGAACGAGACCCCGCTCGGCCCGAGCCCGGCCGCGCTCGCCGCCTTCGCCGAGGCCGGCAAGAAGCTCGACGTCTATCCGGACGGGTCGCAGCGCGCGCTCCGCGAGGCGATCGGCGCGGCATACGGCCTCAATCCTGAGCGGATCGTCTGCGGCGCCGGCTCCGACGACCTGATCTTCCTGCTCGCCCACGCCTTCGTCGGCCACGGCGAGGAAGGCATCTATACCGAGCACGGCTTCGCCATCTACCCGATCGCGATCCGCGCCGCCGGCGGGGTGCCGGTGGTTGCCCCGGAGACGGACCTGCGCACCGATGTCGACGCGATCCTGGCGCGGGTGACCGACAAGACCCGCATCGTCTACGTCGCCAATCCCAACAATCCGACCGGCACCTACGTCCCGTTCGACGAGGTGAAGCGGCTCCGTGCCGGCCTGCCGCCGGACGTGGTGCTGGTGCTGGACGCGGCCTACGCGGAATATGTCCGCCGGAACGACTACGAGAGCGGCATCGAGCTCGCCGCCACCACCGAGAACACGGTGATGACGCGGACCTTCTCGAAGATCCACGGCCTCGCCGCGCTCCGGATCGGATGGTGCTACGGGCCGGCGCCCATCATGGACGCGCTCAACCGCATCCGCGGGCCGTTCAACGTCTCGGGACCGGCGCTGGCGGCCGGCGTCGCCGCGATCGGCGACCGCGCCCATCTCGACCGCGCGGTGGCGCACAACGAGGAATGGTTGCCCAAGGTCAGCACGGCGCTCGCCGCGCTCGGCCTGACGGTGACGCCGAGCGTCGGCAACTTCATCCTGATCCACTTCCCGAAGGAGACGGGAAAGACCGCCGCCGACGCCGACGACTATCTCTTCCGGCGCGGCATCGTGCTTCGCCGCGTCGAGGCCTACGGCCTGCCCGACGCGCTCCGCATGACCATCGGCCCGGCCGAATCGAACCAGGCGACGATCGCGGCCCTGAAGGCGTTCATGGGCGGCACGTCATGAGCGACGCGCCCGCCTTTCCCCGCCTCGCCCTGATCGGCATCGGCCTGATCGGCTCGTCGATCTCCCATGCCGCGCGGCGTGCCCATGCGGCGGGCCATATCGCGATCCACAGCCGGACGCCGGCGACGCTGAAGCGCGCGGAGGAACTCCGCCTCGGCGATAGCTACCACGCCGACCCGGCCGATGCGGTGCGCGACGCCGATGCGGTGATCCTTTCGATTCCGGTCGGCGCCTCGGGCGCGGTCACCGAGGCGATCGCCCCGGTGCTGAAGCCGGGGGCGATCATCTCCGACGTCGGCTCGGTCAAGTCCTCCGTCGTGGCGCAGATGGCGCCGCACATCCCCGCCGGTGTGCATTTCGTCCCGGCCCACCCGGTGGCCGGCACCGAGTATTCCGGCCCCGACGCCGGCTTCGCGGCGCTCTTCGACAACCGCTGGACGATTCTCACGCCGCCGCCCGGCGCCGATCCGGAGGCGGTCGCGCGGTTCAAGGCGTTCTGGGAAAGCCTCGGCGCCAACGTCGAGACGATGACCCCGGAGCATCACGATCTGGTGCTGGCGATCACCAGCCACGTGCCGCACCTGATTGCTTACAACATCGTCGGCACCGCCGCCGACCTCGAGACGGTGACTGAGTCCGAGGTGATGAAGTTCTCGGCCGGCGGCTTCCGCGACTTCACCCGCATCGCGGCCTCCGATCCGACGATGTGGCGCGACGTGTTCCTCAACAATCGCGAGGCGGTACTCGAAATGCTGGGTCGCTTCACGGAGGACCTCACTGCGCTCCAGCGCAACATCCGCTACGGCGAGGGCGACAGGCTGTTCGATCTGTTCACCCGGACCCGCGCCATCCGCCGCGGCATCATCGCCGCCGGGCAGGAGACCGCGGCGCCGGACTTCGGCCGCCCGCACGGCAAGGACGGCCCGGCCGAATAGGTTCGCTCCCGATGGCCGACCTCTGGGTCTTCGCCTACGGCTCGCTGATGTGGCGTCCCGGCTTCGATCACGTCGAGCAGGTCACCGCCCGCCTCGCCGGCGCCCGGCGCGCGCTCTGCGTCTGGTCCCACGTCCACCGCGGCACCCGCGAGCATCCCGGCCTGGTGCTCGGGCTCGATCGCGGCGGCTCCTGCCGTGGCGTCGCCTATCGCGTCGCTGCCGACAAGCGCGAAGCCGTCGTCGCCTATCTGCGCGAGCGCGAGCTGGTCACCGACGTCTATCGCGAGGTGATGCGGCCGGTGCGGCTCGACAGGCCGGAGCGGCCGATGGTGCAGGCGCTCGCCTATGTCGCCGACCGGACGCACCGCCAATATGCCGGTCGTCTCCCGCCGGAGGCGATCCTGGCCCATGTCCGCGACAGCCGCGGCCGTTCCGGCGCCAATGCCGACTACGTCATCAACACCGTCCGCCATCTCGAGAGCCTCGGCTTCCGCGATCCGGTGCTGGAGAAGGTCGCGGCCGCGCTGCTCGCCGCCCGGTCGGACGGCTGAACCCGGTCGCTACGCCATTGCCGCCAGCCGCGTCCGCGCCTCCTCGGGCAGGGGCGGGGGTCTGCCTGAAGCGGCGGATTCGGCCAGCAACCGGTCGGAACCGCCCTCGATCGCCGCCTCGAGCCGGGCGAGGAACGTCTTCGAATCGAGCCCCGGCGGAATCGGCGGCAGGAACTCGACGACGATGGTGCCGGGATGCTTCCGGACGCTCCGCCGTGGCCAATAGAGGCCCGAGTTGAGCGCCACCGGCACGCAGGGCAGGCCGAGCCCCTTGTAGAGGAGCGCGACGCCGGGCTGGTAGGCCGGCGCGGCCCCGGGCGTGCGGCGGGTGCCTTCGGGGAAGATCGTGACCTGCCGCCCCTTCGCCGCCTCGGCCTTCGCCTGGGCGGTCATTTCGCGGAGCGCGGTCGCCCCCTTCCGGCGGTCGATCAGGATCATGCCGCAGACGCGGCTATAGGCGCCGAAGAGGGGGATCTTCCCGAGCTCGGCCTTCATCACCATCGCCGGAAAGGGCAAGAGGGGCAGCAGCGCGAAGGTCTCGAAGGCGGACTGGTGCTTGGCCGCGACCAGCGCGGCGCCGGCGGGGATGTGCTCGCGGCCGCGGATCTCGAGACGGATGCCGGCGAGCACCCGGAGAAGGAGGAGGCAGACCCGGCCCCAGAGCTGCGTGTAGTCGACGGCGACGCGTTGCGAGCCGATGACGAATACCGGCGCGCCGAGGATCGACATGATCGCCGTCACGGCGAAGAATGCGGCGGTGAACAGGATCGAACGGAGCCGGTCGAACACGGCCCGAGGCTCAGAGGCCGGCCGCGCTGGCAGTGCGCGGCTTTAGGATGAGCCGTGCTTCGGCCGCGAGAAACTTGCCGTACTCGCGGGCGAGCAGGGCGAAGGCATCCGGATTTCGCCACCATCCGCGGAGGTCGAGATCGGGATTGGCGACGGGGAAGGCGATCAGCTCGATGCCGGGCATCGCGTCGCCGAGCTCGGCCATGCTCCGCGGCATGTGGTAGCCGCTGGTGACCACGATCAGGGACGAGAAGTCGAGCGCCTGCGCCCAGCGGCCGGTCGAGCTCGCGTTCTCGACGGTGTCGCGGGCGTGATCGATGTCGACGCAGCAGTCGATCTGGGGACGGAGCGCCTCGCCGGCGATCTTGGCGAGGGTGTCGCGGCTGACGCTCGGGTTGACGCCGGAGATCAGCAGGCGGTTCGCCCGGCCCTCGGCGAGGAGCGCCAGCGCCCCGTCGATCCGCGCCGTGCCGCCGGTGAGCACGACGATGCCGTCGGCGCGCGGATCGGCCGGGGGCTCGGTCCGGACCACCATGTCGGCGAAGGCGACGAACCCGACCGCGAAGCCGACCGCCGCGGCGCCGAGGAGGGCGAGCATCAGCTTGCGGAGAGGGCGTCGGTGCCGTCGGGCCATCGGCTGGTCGCTCAGGTCGTCCTGTTGCACGGCATCGGTCATCGCGAATTGCGCGGCGACAGGCAACCCCGTGATCGCGTTCCGGCAAAGGGTCGCATCAATCGGTCTCCGCCAGATAGCGGTAGACGGTGAGGCGCGAGGTCACGGCGGTCATCACCGCAATGAGGAAGGCGATGCCGAGCGCGCCGAGATAGCCGATCGGGCCGACGGCAAATCGGCCGAACAGCGCCGACATCTGCTCGCCGTTGCCCGAATCGACCGAGGGGCCGAGCACGAAGCCGAGGACGAGGAAGATCAGCGCCGCGGCCGCCGCCCCGATCAGCCCGCCGCGGAGCCCGAGCAGCAGGAAATGGCGCTGGAACTCGCGGGCGATGTAGCCGTCCTCGGCGCCGACGAAATGCAGCACGGCGACGACGTCGCGGTTGCCCGCCATCGCGCCGCGGGTGGCGAAGACCACGCTGAGCACGGTGGCGAGGAAGACGAGCGCGAGAATGGCGACCCCGACGAGCACGGTCGCATCGGCCATGGTCTCGATCCGCGAGGTCCAGGCGCGGTGGTCGTCGAGGCTGGCGCCGGGCACCTCCGCCTGGAGACGCCGGGCGAGGTCGGCGAGATCGACCTGCGCCGGATCGGCGATGCGGACGACGATCAGCCGCGGCACCGGCAGGTCGCTGAGATCGAGGCCGGTGCCGAGCCAGGGCTCGAGCAGGGCCTCGCTCTCGGCGCGCGACACCGGTTCGGCGTTGGCGATCCCGGGGGACAGGCGCACGACGCTTGCGGCCTTGTCCGCCTCGGCATCGGTGTCGCGGCCTTCGACCGGCCGCACCTGGATGGTCACCTCGCGCAGGATGTCGCCCTGCCAGTCGCGCGAGGCCTCGCGCACCAGCGTCACCGCGCCGAGCGTGAGGCAGGCGAGGAAACACATGATCGCCACCACGATGGTCAGCGCATTGCCGGCGACGGTGTTCTCGGGAATGAGCTGCGAGGGCTTGCGCACGGCAAGCCGCGCCTGCCGGCGGTAGGCGGCCACCTGGAACTGATGTGCGCGGTCGGCCGCCTCACTCGTAGACGGTGAGGCGACCTTCCTCGATGACGAGACGCCGTGCATTGAACTGGTTCATCAGGTTGATGTCGTGAGTGGCGATGACCACCGAGGTGCCGAGCCGGTTGAGCTCGACGAAGAGGCGCATCAGCCGGCGGGCGAGCGGCGGGTCGACGTTGCCGGTGGGCTCGTCGGCGAGCAGGATTTCCGGCTTCGAGATCAGCGCCCGGGCGATCGCCGCGCGCTGCTTCTCGCCGCCCGACAGCACCGGCGGGAAGGCGTGCATGCGGTCGCCGAGCCCGACCCAGCGGAGCAGTTCGACGACGTCGGTGCGATAGCTCGCCTCCTCCTTGTTGAGGACCCGGAGCGGCAGGGCGACGTTCTCGAAGGTGGTGAGATGGTCGAGGAGACGGAAATCCTGGAAGACGACGCCGATCCGCCG
Source organism: Hyphomicrobiales bacterium (assembly GCA_044506555.1). Lineage (GTDB taxonomy): Bacteria > Pseudomonadota > Alphaproteobacteria > Rhizobiales > Kaistiaceae > Bauldia. The sequence goes on from JBIQKL010000005.1 coordinate 32,010, forward strand.
GCGCACGGCGGGGAGCTCGCTCTTGGTGAGCCCGGTCGCGTCGCGGTCGAAGACCGTGATGAGGCCGCGGGTCGGCGGCATCGACAGGAAGATCAGGCGCATCAGCGTCGTCTTGCCGGCGCCTGACGGCCCGGTGAGGAACTGGAAGGAGCGCGGGCGAATCTCGAAGCTGAGGTCGCGGAGAATCTCCGGCCCCACGCCATAGCGCAGCCCCACGTTCTCGAATCGGATCACCGCCGCCTGTGCCTCGTGCGCCGCACGCCTTCGTCCTCGCTTTCCGTCCACGACAAGTGTTGCAGCCCCGGATTAAGGGCTTGTTAACGATGTGCGGCCGGATCAAGGCGTGGGCAGGGCAGGTCCGGCGGGGAAGCGACTGGACCGCAAACGGCGAATATGGTTTCCACGACGTTAACTTCTTGGTCCGCAGACTTGCGGGCCTTGTTCGATTCGCCGGGGTTTTCGAATGCGCTGCCCGAAATGCAGGACTCTCACGCTGCCGCCTGCCCGGACGGGGGATGCCGCCAGCCTGGTGCGTTGCCCGCGCTGTCCGGCGGCCTGGGTGGCGCGGCCGGGCGATGACGGACCTGGGGCCGTCCGACCCCCGCCGCTGACCGGCAGGGGCCCGCTGATCATCGAGGGACAGATCGCAGCGCCCGCGGCGCAGGCGCGCCGCCGGTTCGGGGCGCGGCGGTCGGGCCTCGCTGCCGGCGCCGTCATGGTGGCGCTGGCGCTTGCAGCCGCGCTCGCGCCATCGCCGGACGTCGCGGCGCGGCCGGAGGTCGCCGGCATCGAGGCGGCCCGCTGATGCCGGTCGTGCGCGGGCGGAACATCCGGGTGCTCTACGACGCGGGTGCGATCGCGGCGCGCAACACCGAGCTCGCACAGGAGATCGCACGCGCCGGCTATGACGACCCGCTGGTCGTCTCGGTGCTCAAGGGCAGCTTCGTGTTCGCCGCCGACCTGATCCGCGCCCTCCACGATGCCGGCATGTCGCCCGAGGTCGAGTTCATCACGCTCTCGAGCTACCGGACCGGCACCGTGTCGAGCGGCGAGGTGACGGTGCTCCGCGACATCGAGACCGACGTCGCGGGGCGCGACGTGATCCTCATTGACGATATCCTGGAATCGGGCCGCACCCTCGCCTTCGCCCGCGACCTGATGCAGGCGCGCCGCGCCCGGCGGGTCGGGATCGCGGTCCTCCTCGACAAGCCGGGGAAGCTCGCGCAGCCGCTCGCCGCCGACCACGTCGGTTTCAGGTGTCCCGACCTTTTCGTCGTCGGCTACGGCATGGACGCCGCCCATGCCTTCCGCGAGCTACCCTTCGTCGGCGTCGTCGAGGACTGAACGCGGCGGCCTCTTCGAGGCACGCCGCACTCCCGGTCGCTTATGTGATCAGGTCTTCGACGTATTCGACGACGAAGATGTCGGAGGCGGTCAGCGTCGGCGCGCCCTTGAGCTGGGCGATCTGGAAGACCTGGCCCGAGCCGTCGCCGCTTTCGTCATAGTAGAGCACGCCGTTCCTGGTGTCATAGACCAGATACGTCTCGCCGATGCCGGCGAAGGCGCCGGGAGCGGCGTAGAAATGCTCGGACGACACCAGTCCGGCATCGAGGGCACCGAAGAACGCCTGGTCGAGATGGATGCTGTCGTTCCCCTTCCCGAAATCCTTGATGACGTCGTAGTTCAAGGATCCGGAGACGGCCGGCGGCAGGTCGAACAGGAAGATGTCGTCGCCCTTGCCGCCGACCAGGGTGTCGATCCCCCAGCCGCCGACCAGCAGGTCGTCGCCGCCCTTGCCCTTGAGCACGTCGTCGCCGGCATCGCCGCCGAGGTGGTTGTCCTTGCCGTTGCCGACCAGCTTGTCCTTGCCGAGGCCGCCCATCACGCCCTCGATGCCCTTCAGCTTGTCGACCTCGTCGAAGCCGACCTTCGCCTTCGCCGCCTTGCCCTTGCCGAGATTGACCTTCACCGGCGAAAGCACCCCGTAATAGGCCGCGATATCGAGCCCGTCGCCGCCGAAGAGCTTGTCGTTGCCCTTGCCGCCGAAGAGCCAGTCGTCGCCGGCGTCGCCGTAGAGCTTGTCGTTTTTCGATCCGCCATTGACCTGGTCGTTGCCGTCGCCGCCATACACGCGGTTCTCGCCTTGTCCGCCATAGACCAGGTCATCGCCTGCGTAGCCGTAAAGGACGTCGTCCAGGGCGGAGCCATTGATCACATCGTTGCCGGCGAACAGGACATTGGCGAGCGCGGCCGGATCGGTCGCATGGAACACCGAGATCGGGAATCCGTCGGTGTCGTCGTCGACCGAGAGCGTCCTGAAGCCGTATGCGGTTGCGTTGCCGACCTTCACCGCCATGCCGGCCACGATCCCGCTCGTCGGAACGCCATCGGTGTAGACGAAATCCCTGCCGCCCACCTCGATGTTGATGCCGTCCCGCGAGAACGTGAAGCCGCTGTCGGTCTGATCGGCGTAGTTGGCCCCGGTGCTGCCGGCGAACAGGGTGAGCCACGTCAGGTTGCTGTTGTCGATCTGGCTGAAGGATTCGAAAAGCAGGGTGTAGTCAGGATATTCCGGTTCCATGGCGGAGCCTCCGGGTCTGAGCTTTTGGATCTGGCGAGGGCCGTCGCGGTCTACCAGGACAACTGCATGCCGACGTTGCCGCCGGTGTTGTCGCCCGTGGTCGCAACGCCGCCCGAGACCGTCACCCGCCCGTAGTCGGTCCGCGCCAGGACGCCCGCCACGGTGAAGCCGAAGGCGTTGGCGCCGTTGTAAGTGCCGAGATTGAATTTCATGGCGAAGCGCTCGCCGGCGACCAGGTCCGGAGACGACAGCGCCATGGCGATGGCGATGCCGTCGAGCGATTCCTCGAAGGCGTTCTCGAAGCGCTGCTCGAGGTCGGACTGCGACTTCTCGAGATCATCGATGCGCTTGTTGGCCTTCGATACCTTGTCGTTGGTCTTGGCGAGTTCCTGGTTGGTCTCCTCGAGACCGCCCTCGGTATCGCTCACCCGGCTCGAAAGGTCGTTCTGGCCGCGCTTGGTCCCCGCCTCGGTCTGCTGGCGCGTCTCGCCGTTATTGAGGTTGATGCAGGTGTCGGTCCCCGGGATATATGCCCACTGGGCGCCGTAGAGGTCGCAAACCCTCACGTATTCCACCGGCTCGGCTTCCGCCGCCGACGTCCCGCACAGACCCGCCGCGACGACCGCGGCTGCGGCAGCAAGCTTCCTCATCATGACCCCCCGATCCCGGATATGGGTACAATTATGAGGTGGGCCTGCCGTGGCGAAAAGCGCAATTAACCGTGCGTTAAGAGGTTGCGCCCCCGGCGTTGCCGATGAGCAACAGTCCAGTCCTCAGTCGGCCATGGCTGCTGCCGTCGCGCCGGCTCCGGCGCCCTGGCTCGCCCGTTGTAGCGCAGGAGAAGAAGCAGCGGCGCCGCGCACAGCGTGATGATCAGCATCAGCCGGAAATCGTCGACATAGGCCATCATCATCGCCTGCTCGTTGACCAGGCCGTTGAGCTGCGCCGCCGTCTGGGCACCGGCCGGCGTGGCAAGGCTCATCGGATCGATCCCGGCATCGATCAGGCGGTCGCTGTAGAGCGTGAGATTCTCGGTCAGAGCCGCGCGGTGGGTCTGGAGATTGGTCGACAGCATGAACGCCATGATCGACACCCCGATCGACGAGCCGAGGTTGCGCATCAGGTTGAACAGGCTGGTCGCCTCGGTCCGGTAGCGCGGCGCCAGGGTCGCGAAGGCGACCGTCGACAGCGGGATGAAGACCAGGCCGATGCCGAAGCCCTGGATCACGCCGGACGTGATCAACGGCCATTCGTCCATCGCGGGCGAGAACCCGCCCATCATCCACAGCGAGAGGGAGGCGAGCAGCAGCCCGCTGAGCACCAGGAGCCGCGGATCGACGAGGCGGACGAGCCGGCCGACGACCAGCATCGAGATCATCGTGCCGATGCCCCGCGGCGCCAGCACCAGGCCGACGGTGACGACCGGATAGTCGAACAGCGTCTGCAGCATCGGCGGCAGGAGCGCCATGGTGGCAAGCAGGATGATGCCGACCAGGAAGATCAGGGCCAGCGAGGCGACGAAGTTGCGGTCCTTGAACAGCGCCGTCTCGAGGAACGGCTCCTTGTCGGTGACCATGTGGACGACGAACACCCAGGCCGCGGCGATCGCGACGCCCAGTTCGATCATGATCTCCCACGAATTGAACCAGTCCTGCCCCTCGCCGCGATCGAGCATGAACTGGAACGAGCCGACCGCGAGCGACAGCATCGCGAATCCGAAGAAGTCGAACTTCCGGATCCGCCGCTGCGTCTCCGGCATGAACAGCAGGATGCCGAGGAAGGCGAGGGCGCCGACCGGCAGGTTGATGTAGAACACCCAGCGCCAGTTGAGATGGTCGGTCAGGTAGGCGCCGAGCGTCGGCCCGAGGATCGGCGCGATCATGATGCCGGCGCCCCACATCGCCATCGCCTGGCCCTGGCGCTCGCGCGGGTTGATGTCCATCAGCACGGCCTGGGAGAGCGGTGCCAGGGAGGCGCCGAACGCGCCCTGAAGCACCCGGAACAGCACCATCTCCTCGAGGCCGAACGCCGTGCCGCAGAGCGCCGAGGAGGCGACGAAGCCCGCGATCGAGACCAGGAAGACGCGCTTCCGCCCGAAATTGTCGGAAAGCCAGCCGGTGATCGGCGTCGCGATCGCCGCGGCGACGATGTACGAGGTCAGGACCCAGGTGATGGTGTCCTGCGACGCGCCGAGGCTCGTCTGCATGTGCGGCAGCGCGACGTTGGCGATGGTCATGTCGAGCACGACCATGATCATCGCCACCATGCTCGAGATGGTGATCAGACCGCGATGCTTGACCTCGACGAAGCCGCCGTCGGCTGTTGTCGCACTCATTGGCCGAGGTTCCGTGGCCTACTCGGCTGCCGCGGCGGTGCCGGCGCCGCTCATCAGATCCACCGAGACATTGGCGCTCAACCCCGAGCGAAGCGGCAGGTCGACGGGCTCCGAGAAGCCGATGCGGACGGGTACGCGCTGCACCACCTTGACCCAGTTGCCGGTGGCGTTCTGCGCCGGCAGGAGCGAGAACTCAGCCCCGGTCCCGGCTCCGATGCTCTCGACCGTGCCGGTGAGCGTCCGGCCGGGATAGGCGTCGATGGTGATCGTCGCCGGCTCGCCGGCCTTCATGTGGGTGAGGTCGGTCTCCTTGAAGTTCGCCTCGATCCAGCTATGGCCGGTCTCGACCAGCGCCAGCACGGGCGTGGCGGCGGTCACGTACTGGCCGACCTGGAGGCGCTCGGACTGGGCGACGACGCCGTCCGACGGCGCCGTGACGTCGGTGTTCTGGAGGTCGAGCTGCGCTCGGTCGCGCTGGGCGGTCGCGGCCAGCACCGCCGGGTGCTTGTCGGTCGGAATCGAGGGATCGCCGCCGAGAGCGGCGAGAGCCGCCTCGCGCCGCTGGATCGCCTGGCTGAGCGCCTGCTGGGCGGCATGGAGGTCGTTCTCGGCGGTATCGAAATTGGCCTGCGAGGCGACGCCCTTGTCGAGCAGTCCCTGCTGCCGGTCGAACGACTTCTGGGTGAAGGCGACGTCGTCCTGGGCCGCCTTCTCCTCGGCGATCGCCTGCTCGTAGGCGGCGCGGAGCTGCTCGACCTGGAGCCGTGCGGAGGCAAGCGCCGCCTCGGCGCCGGCGAGCGCGATCCGATACGGCTCGGCGTCGATCCGGAACAGCACGTCGCCCGTCGCGACGTGGTCGTTCTCGCGCGCGTCGACCTCGACGATCCGGCCCGAGACGTCGGCGGTGATCGTCACCTTGTCCTGCTGGACATAGGCGTTGTCGGTCGAGGCGTAGCGCCCGCCGGTCAGCCAGAAATACCCGCCGATCGTGGCGAGCAGCAGCGGCACCGCCGCCATGACGACGAAACGCCGCCGGCTGCGAGGCGGGGCAGGCGCTTCGGCGGGCCGCGGCGCCGGGTTCTCCGGGAGCTTCATCTCGACAACCTTCGGAGACGCTTCGTCGGCCTGCGGGGTCGCACCATCGGCACTCATTGGATTTCGACCTTTTCGGGAACGGATTGAGACATGGCGGCCGGTCCACCGGTCTTGCCGGTGAGATTGGCCCGCATGCGGGAAAGGACGGTGACCGCCTGATCGATCTCGCGGTCGGAAACGCCTTGGGTGGAGTCGCGCATCACGTCCGTCGCCATCGTGCGGAAGCCGGCCATCAGCTCGCGCCCGGAATCCGTCAGATAGAGCCGATGCGCGCGGCGGTCATGCGGGTCGGCCTGGCGCTCGAGCATGCCCGCCGCCTCCATCCGGTCGAGATGGCGGCTGAGGGTGATCGGCTCCATGTCCATGTGATCGGCGAGGCTGGCCTGGTTCGAGCCTTCGTAACGGACCAGATAAGCGAGCACACGCCATTGCGCGCTGGTCAGCCCGATCGCCTGCGCGTCGCGGTCGAGACGGCGGCGAAGCAGCCGCGAGACCTCGTTGATCAGCAGGCCGAGATTCTTCGCTGGGGGAAGCTGGTTTGTCATGAGCCGCGATATAATAAGGATGCTTATTATGCGCAAGCTTGCAATACGCATTTGCGTATTCCGTGGTGGCGAAATCCGCCTGGAACCGGTATGCCGAGCGCCGAAAACCGCCCGTCCAGGGCCTTCCCTCGCGCCGTCGCCAGCGCGACCCCATATGAAGCCGTCACGCCATGAACGACACCGTCACGCCCAAGTCCGCCGCCCACGTCTACCCGCGGGCCGAGCCCAGCCCGAGCTTTCCCAGGCTCGAGGAGGCGATCGGCGCATGGTGGGTCGAGGACGGCACCTTCCAGCGCTCGATCGACCGGCGGAAGAAGGAAGGCGCGGAGGAGTTCGTCTTCTATGACGGCCCGCCCTTCGCCAACGGCCTTCCCCATTACGGTCATATCGTCACGAGCTTCGTGAAGGACCTGGTGCCGCGCTATCAGACCATGCGCGGCAAGACCGTCGAGCGGCGCTTCGGCTGGGACTGCCACGGTCTGCCGGCCGAGCTCCATTCGGAGAAGGAGCTCCGGCTCAACGGCCGGGCCTCGATCTCGGCCTACGGGATCGCCCGGTTCAACGAGCACTGCCGCTCGTCGGTGATGCAGTTCCGGAGCGACTGGGAATACTACGTCAACCGGGCCGCGCGCTGGGTCGACTTCGAGAACGACTACCGCACGATGGACCTCTCCTACATGGAGAGCACCATGTGGGCCTTCAAACAGCTCTGGGACAAGGGGCTGATCTATGAGGGCTACCGGGTCGTGCCCTATTCGTGGGCGGCGCAGACCCCGCTCTCCCATTTCGAGACGCGCCTCGACAACTCCTACCGCTCGCGTCAGGACCCGGCGCTGACGGTCACCTTCAGGCTCCATCCGAAGCAGGGCGAGACCATCGCGCCGAAGCTGCTCGCCTGGACGACCACGCCGTGGACGCTGCCGTCCAACCTCGCGCTCGCCGTCCATCCGGAGGCCGACTACGCGCTGATGGAGAAGGGCGGCGAGCACTGGGTGCTGGCCGATTCCTCGCGCGACCACTATGCCAAGGAGCTCGAGGGCTGGGTCAAGGTCGGCAGCCTCAAGGGCATCGACCTGATCGGCCGGAGCTACGAGCCGCTGTTCCCGTTCTTCGCGACCACCGAGAACGCCTTCGTCGTCCTCGGCGGCGAGTTCATCGAGCTCGGCGAAGGGACCGGCGTCGTGCACATCGCCCCGGCCTTCGGCGAGGACGACATGGCGGTGGCCCAGGCCGCCGGCGTGCCGGTCGTCGATCCGGTCGACTTCGAGGGCAACTTCACTGCGGAAGTGCCGCCCTACCAGGGCCAGAACGTCTTCGAGGCGAACAAGGCGATCATCCGCGACCTCAAGGCCGAGGGCGCTGTCGTCCGCCACGAGACCTACGAGCACAACTATCCCCACTGCTGGCGGACCGACCAGCCGCTGATCTACAAGGCGATCCCCTCCTGGTACGTGAAGGTCACCGCCTTCAAGGACCGCATGGTCGAGCTCAACCAGGGCATCAAGTGGGTGCCGGAGCACGTCAAGGACGGCATCTTCGGCAACTGGCTGGCCAACGCCCGCGACTGGAACATCGGCCGGAACCGGTTCTGGGGCGCGCCGATCCCGGTGTGGAAGTCGGACAATCCCGAGTACCCGCGGATCGACTGCTACGGCTCGCTCGACGAGATCGAGCGGGACTTCGGCGTGCGTCCGAAGGACCTGCACCGGCCTTACGTCGACGATCTGGTCCGCCCCAACCCCGACGATCCGACCGGCAAGTCGATGATGCGCCGGGTCGAGGACGTGCTCGACTGCTGGTTCGAGTCCGGCTCGATGCCGTTCTGCCAGGTCCACTACCCGTTCGAGAACAAGGAGTGGTTCGAGAGCCATTTCCCCGGCGACTTCATCGTCGAGTATGTCGGCCAGACCCGTGGCTGGTTCTATACGCTGATGGTGATGTCGACGGCGCTGTTCGACCGCGCGCCGTTCCGGAGCTGCATCTGCCACGGAGTCGTGCTCGACGAGAACAAGCAGAAGCTTTCGAAGCGGCTCAAGAACTATCCGGACCCGGTCGAGGTGTTCAACACCTACGGTGCCGACGCGCTCCGCTGGTACATGATCTCATCGCCGTTGCTGGTCGGCGGCGACCTCGCCATGCCGAAGGACGGCCGCGCCATCGGCGAGGCGGTGCGCTCGGTGCTGCTGCCGGTGTGGAACGCCTATTCGTTCTTCACGCTCTACGCCAACATCGACGGCATCGGGGGCCGTTTCGTCACCACCGCCGAGGCGGAGCTCGACCGCTACATCCTCGGCAAGACCGCCGAGCTGGTCCGGTCGGTCGAGAGCGCGATGGACGCCCTCGACATCGCCGGGGCGTGCAACGCGCTGCCGCCGTTCATCGAGGCGCTGAACAACTGGTACATCCGGCGCTCGCGCGACCGCTTCTGGGCGAGCGGGACGGGCGACGACAAGCGCGCCGCCTACGACACCCTCTACACCGCGCTGGTCACGATGACGCGGGTGATGGCGCCGTTCCTGCCCTACCTGACGGAGCACATCCACCGCGCCCTCTGCGACGGCGAGAGCGTGCATCTCCAGGATTGGCCGGACGCGGACGCCTTCGCGGTCGACGCCGCGCTGGTCGAGCGGATGGACCTCGCCCGTGCCGCCTGCTCGGCCGCGGCCGCGATCCGCACCGCGAAGAACCTCCGCAACCGCCTGCCGCTCCGGAGGCTGACCATCGCCCATCCGAGGCAGGCGCTCCTCGGTCCGCTCCGCGACCTCATCGCCGACGAGGCCAACGTCAAGGAGGTCGTGCTGGCTGACGATCCCGCCGCCTACGGCTCCGAAATGCTGACGGTCAACCCGCGCATCCTCGGCAAGCGCCTCGGCGGGGCGATGAAGGACATGCTTGCCGCCGCCAAGGCGGGCCAGTGGGCCCGCGTCGGCGGCGATGCCGTCGAGGTCGCCGGCCAGGTGATCCGGGCCGACGAATACGAGCTCCGCTTCAAGGCGGCCGAGGGCCTCGACGCGGTGAGCTTCGACGGCTCGGCCGGTGTCGTCGTCCTCGATACGGCGGTCGACGCCGAGCTCGAGCGCGAGGGCCTTGCCCGCGATTTCATCCGCCTCGTCCAGGTGGCGCGGAAGGATGCCGGCCTCGACGTCGCCGACCGCATCGTCCTCGAGGTCAAGGCCGGCCCGGCGGCGAACGACGCGATCGCAGCGCATCTCGAGACTGTGAAGAACGAGACCCTGGCGACGACGTTCGCCCGGAGCGAGGCGACGCCGGCCGGCTTCGTCGCCGAGGGCAAGCTCGGCGAGGAGCCGATCGTCATCGGGGTCCGCCGCGTGGCGTGACGCATCGCGTTCCCCGATGGGATTTGTGCAACAGTCGTCGCGGAAATGCCGCAACGCGTGCCGAAGCGTTTGCACTCGCGCGCCGGACCGGCGTTACTGACAGAAATCGCGAGTCGCATCTCGCGCGTACCGAATCGGGCTGCCGCCGGATTCTGCTGCACACGCCGCGGGTACAAGCGGGGGGCAGGCAGGATTCTCGGCGTGGCATGCCTGCCGATTGGGGGATGGCATGAAAAGGACCGCCTATCGCGGCGCCCTGGTGGCGCTCCTGTTCCTGTGCGGAGCGGCGCTGCCGGCCTCCGCAGCCGCGCCCGGCGACATCGAGCCGGAACCGGCGGCGTCGGCCAAGGCTCTGTCGATCCGCGACTACGATCTCGACACCGAGATGGTCGTGCGGAACTGGGTGCTCTGCGTTTCCGAGACCGTCGCCGAGAAGCTCGTCCATGCGCGTGAGACGGGGATCGAGGCAGCGCGCTCGACCTATGCGGAGCTCAACGCCGCCAAGTCCTGCGGGCGCTTCGCGGAGCTCCGCGTCATCCTCCGCGAGCGGCTCTACGCCTCGCGGTCGGGCGCCGATGCGCGGGCCTTCGGCGCGCTCGTGGATTTCGCCGGGGAATGGGCCTCCGCCTACGTCGTCTACGGGTTGCCGGCGGAATAGCCGCAATTTGATTTTTTTTCGGAACCGCATCCACCTCGCGTCGTTTCCGATGCGGCTTGGGGGTGACGAGCCGCGCGACGGCCCATCGGTCGCGGGCGGCACCCAACCATGAGGTATGAAGATGCGTAGATTGGTGGTCACGGCCAGTGCGGCAGCGTTGCTCGCGGCGTCATCCCTCGCGGCGCTGGCTGCGGAGGCGACCGGTGCGATCGCCAGCGTCGACACGTCGGCCGGCACGGTGACCCTCGACAGCGGTCAGACCTTCATGTTGCCGACCTCGGTCGACGCTGCTTCGCTGCAGATCGGCGAGCAGGTCACCGTCACCTATGATGAAGCCGCGGACGGCAGCGCTTCCGCGACGATGATCACGCCGGTACAGTAGCTGCCGGCATCTCCGGTCGAACCCCGGGGCGGCGGTCACGGCAACGTGGCCGCCGTTTTTGCGGCCGGAGCCAGTCGGCCATTTTTCCTCGGCGACCGCCTCACCAGGGCGACCATGAACGGGCCCTGCACATGAGCGGTAATCCTTCGGCCGGCAGGCTATTGGCCAAGCGCCGATTATCGGTTCGCTTCGCAGGGAAATGCGACGGAGAAAGCGCGCGCCAGCAGACTCGCTGCGACGTAGTCGCGGAGTTCGGGGTGCCGCGCGACAAACGTCTTCGCTACGTCTTCCACCTCCTTCCTGCTCGTGCCGGCCGGGAAGCATGCGGCGTATCCGAAGAGACGATCGGAGGGATCGTGCATCGCATCCGCGATCGCGACCGCATAGCCCGCACAGATCGCATTCTGCCACTCGGCATCCGAAGCGCAGAGATCGAAGAGGCTGTTGCCGTCCTCGAAGCTGGCGTTGGCCACTGACGAACCGAACATGACGGTCAGACCTACCAGCAGCGCTTTCACGGGTCACCTCCTTCGCGCCGGGACGTGCGGCTCCGTGAAGGCCGAAGAACATCACGCGCCGGGCGGTCGGCACGCCGATCGATGGAGTGCCTGCGTTGGCGCTGGCGACGAATGTCTGCCCCGA
>JBIQKL010000005.1:43685-68465 GCA_044506555.1 Hyphomicrobiales bacterium
TTGCCGCCGAATCCCGTCCACGTGCGGTGATCAGTGGCCAACTGTTGACAATCAACTATCGTTTGTTACCCTTCGGGAATACTTCCCGGCGGCGACGCCGCAGCTCGGCGGAGATACGGCAATCGTTCAGTCCGACAATCCCGGCCGGATGCTCGAGGTGCGGCGAGCCACCCACCGCTACGGAAGCGAGGCTGTCCTTCGCGACGTGAGCCTCGACGCGGCGCAAGGGGAGTTCCTGACGCTGCTTGGCGAGAGCGGGTCGGGGAAGACGACGCTCCTCAGGATCATCGCCGGCCTGGTGACCCCCACGGCGATCGAGAGCCTCCGGATCGGCGGCTGCGACGTTCGTTCAGTGCCGACCGCCGAGCGCAACTGCACTACGGTGTTCCAGCACTATGCTCTCTTTCCGCACATGTCCGTGGGGGAGAACGTCGAATATGGCCTCCGCACCCGTGGCGTGCCCCGCGACGAGCGGCGGCGAAGCGCGCTGGCCGGGCTCGACCTGGTCCGCCTATCGGGCTTCCAGGACCGGCGCATCAATCAGCTGAGCGGCGGCGAGCGGCAGCGGGTCGCCCTCGCCCGTGCCCTCGTCACCCGGCCGGACGTCCTGCTCCTCGACGAGCCGCTCGGCGCCCTGGATGAGAAGCTGCGCCAGGACATGCAGGGCGAGCTCACCGAGATCCATCGGGAGCTGGGCCTCACCTTCGTCTACGTCACCCACAGCCAGGAGGAGGCGGTGACGATGAGCAACCGCATCGCCCTCTTCCGGAAGGGGCGGATCGCGCAGTGCGGCTCGCCGCGCGACCTGTTCGAGCGCCCCCGCAGCCGGTTCGTCGCCCGCTTCATGGGTATCGACAACATCCTCGACGGCGTGATCGAGGCCGTGCGCGGGGACGAGGTCGCCGTGCGCATCGGCGCGCGGACAGTCGCCGGGCCGTGGCGCGGCGCGGCGCCGGCCGCCCCAGGCGCCGCAGCATCGGTCGCGGTCCGCGCCGAGTCCGTCCGCCTCATGTCCGGGAGCGACGGCGCCGACGGCTTTGCCTGCCGGCTCCGCAGCCAGGTCTACAAGGGCAGGCATGTCGAGCTGGTCTTCGAGAGCGATCTCGGCCCGCTCCGTGCCCGCGCGGACGTCAACCAACCCGTGCCCGATACCGGGGTGGTGGGCTGGGCACCGGCGGCATGCTCGATCGTGCCCGACGATCCGAACGAACAGGCCGTCCGTGAAGCGGCCCCCTGACGATGCAACCAGACCTGCCCACAGGGAGAGGAACCGATGACCAAGCGCACGTTCGAATTCCGTACGTCCACGGCAACCCGCCGCTCGGTACTGAAGGGCGCCGCCGCCGCCGGCATCGCGAGCGCCTTCCTGCCGGGGGCGGCCCTCGCCGCCTCGACGGTCGTTCGCGGCTACGGCTCGACGACCAGCCAGCTCAAGGACTGGTCGCCGTTCGACAAGGCCACGGGCCTGACCATCGAGTTCACCCCGACCAATGCCGACATCGGCATCTTCATCAATGACGTGATCACCAATGCCGTCGGTGACGACCACGACTTCCTGGTGTTCGACGGCGGGTCCGAGGACATCCTCGGGCCGCAGGGGCTGTTCCTGCCGATCGACACCAGGCATCCCGAGCTCACGCTGTGGGAGCGGACCTCGGACGACTACAAGCGGTCCGGAATCCTCACCGACGACAATGGCGTGATCTACGGTATCCCGATGGCGAACGGCGCCGACACCTTCGGGTTCTGGCCCGAGGAGATGGGCGTCGCCGATCCAACGTTGCTGCAGTCCTGGGAGCTCCTTTTCGAGAGCGACAGGGCCAAGGGCCGCTCCGCGCTGGACACCACGCTGATGACCTCGATGCCGGAGGTTGCCCAGTGGCTGAAGATCTCGGGCCAGGCGACGATCGACGACCCGACCGACCTCAAGCCCGAGGAGGCCAAGGCGGTCGCCGAATACTTGATCGGGAAGAAGCGCAGCGGGCACTTCCGCACCTTCCACAGCTCGTTCGACGAGCAGGTGTCGCTCCTTGGCAACAAGGAGGTCTACATCCAGAACTGCTGGGAGCCGGCCGTGCATGAGGTCAACAAGCAGCAGGGCAAGGACGCGGTCTACTACGCCTTCGCCGAGTTCCATCTGAAGTGGGGCGACGTCTCCTACATCCCGTCCCAGGCGGCGCAGCGCGACAACCTCGATGCGATCTACCGGACCCTCAATTACTTCCTCAGCGGCGAGTACCACGCCTTCCAGGCGCGCGACCGCGGCTACGGTGGGGCGAATATGGATCTCGCCCTGGCCTATGCCGAGGAGAACGGCTGGCCCGAAGCCGACATCGCGCTGATCAGAGCGACGGCCGAGAAACTTGACAAGAAGTACGCCATCGAGCCGATCTGGATCCGCCCAATCGCCAAGAACAAGGACGTTATGGAAGAGGAGTGGCAGCGCTTCCTCAATGCCTGATCTCTAGATCATTCCATTACATCCGCCCGGAGAGGGAGCGGCGCCTTCGCTCCCTCTCCGTCGTCGCCTCGAGTGCCGGCCCCACAGCGTATGCGAACCATCCGCGCGTCGATCAACTCCCGTCCCGTGCTCGCGGCGTTCGTCGTGATCTGGTTCGGCTTGGTCATCGCCCCACTCTTGCTCCTCGTCGTGTACAGCTTCCTGACCATGGACGGGTACACGGTGGCTTGGACCCCGTCGCTCGAAACGTGGGTTGGGCTGTTCGAATCCGGGCGCTGGTCGGTGACCCTGCGCACGCTCCGCTTTGCACTGACGATCACGCTGATCGAGCTGCTGCTCGCGTTTCCGTTCGCGTACTGGCTGGCCAAGTGCTGCCGGTCGAAGACCGTCAAGGCGATCATCATCACGCTGCTGACGATCCCGTTCTTCCTCGACGTGTCGTCCCGCACGCTGGTGTGGCGCGCCATCCTCGGCAATGACGGCCTGCTCAACACCTTCCTCGTCGGCGCTCACTTGGTCGACGCGCCGGTGAGCTGGTTTCTGTTCAGCGAGTTCGCGGTGCATTTCGGGGCGCTGCCCCTCTACTTTCCGAACATGCTGTTCCCGATCTTCCTCTCCCTCTCCCTCGTCGACGACGACCTCCTCCAGGCGAGCAGGGACCTCGGCTCCAGTCCGCTGTTCATGATGTGGACCGTCGTCTTGCCGCTGGCGCTGCCCGGCATCTTCGGCGGTATCGTCTTCACGCTGGTCCCGGTGATGGCCGAGTACGTGGTGCCGCACGTCATGGGCGGCTCGATGGTCAACCTGATCGGCAAGTCCATCCAGAGCGCCCTGACGGCGCTGCGCTATCCGACGGCCGCCGCCCTGTCGGCATTCATCATCCTGCTTCTCGTCCTGCTTCTCCTCGTCTTCCGGCTTGTGGCGCTGCGCAGGGGCAGCCTCGATGCGGTGTTCCGGGTACTCGAGCGATGAGCGAGGCGTCCGTCACCGTCCCGTCGCCCCGGATGGCCCGGGACGCCCTCTGGCAGTACCGCGCCCGCCCCGGGTCGCGCGCTGGCGCGTGGCTGCGCGCGCTCCAATACGCGCGTCTCTGGCCGGCGCTCGGGCTCGCGTCGGGGTTCCTGATGCTGTTCCTGATCTACCTGCCCATCGTGTGGCTGATCCTGATGTCGTTCAGTGGCAGGCCGCTGTCGGGGATGGTCGATCCCTGGACGACCCGCTGGTACGAGACGCTGTTCAGCGACCTGCGGTGGGTCGAGCCGCTCAAGACGAGCATCGCGATCGGCCTCGCCGTCGCGCTCGTCTGCATGGTGACGGCCACCGCCGTCGGCCGAGCGATCCCGATGCTGCGCAGGCCTGGCCGGATGGTGCTCCTCTCGGTCATGCCGCTCTTCGTCCCGGGGCTCACCATGGGGGTCGCCCTGTTCCTCTACCTCCGCGTCGCGCTCGGGCTGAAGCTCGGCGCTTGGTCGCTGATGATCGGGCACGTCGTCTGGGCCTTCCCGATGGCGCTCCTCCTCATCCTCGTGCTGGCCACGCGCTTCGACCACCGCCTCCTCGATGCGGCCAGCGATCTCGGCGCTTCGCCCTCGCAGCGCTTCCGACACGTCGAGTTTCCGCTCATGCGGCCGGCGATCGTCGGCGCCGGCATTTTCGGCTTCCTGCTTTCGTTCACCGAGCTCCTGCGCTCGATATTCCTGCGCGGATCGACCACGACGCTGCCGGTGTTCCAGTGGTCTGACGTGTCGTCCCACCAGTCGCAGATTCCGACCACCTTCGCCCTCTCGTCCATCATCCTTGCCGTCACCCTGCCGGTCCTTTCCGTCTTCTTCTGGTTCCTCTTCGCGAAGCTCGACAAGGAGGACACCTAGGGTGGCGGTCGCTTATGTTGATTGTTGACAATCGACAATGCGCCGTCGTATGAACAATCCGGGATGATTGAGATGCTCAAGCCACTTCCGCGTATTCCGCTCAGCGAAAGCGCCTATCAAGAGATCAGGGAATCGATCCTGAGCGGTCGGTTCGCTCCCGGTGCGCCGCTCGGCGAGCATCTGCTGGCCGGCCAGCTTCAGACCAGCCGCGGTCCGATACGGGAAGCCCTGAGCAGGCTCGAGGCCGAAGGGCTGCTCGTCAACCGCGCGCACCGGGGCATGTCGGTCCGGGAGTTCTCCCCGGAGGACATCGTCAACCTCTATTCGACGCGCATCGCCATCGAGAGCGCCGCCGCCAGGCTGAGCATCCGCCGTGAGAGTACGTCGGTGCGGCTTCGCCGCACGGTCGAGGAGATGCGCCTCGCGGCAGCGCGCGGCGATCTCGACGCCCTCACGGAGCAGGAATTCGCGTTCCACCGGGTCCTCTGCGTCGAGTCCCGCAACCAGTACCTGGTGCGCATCTTCGATTCGCTGACCGCGCAGGTCCGGATGGTCCTGGCGTTCGACAACCGGCTTCACTCGAGCCGGCGCCCGCTCCTCGACTTCGCGAGCGAGCATGAGGCGCTGGTGGTCGCGCTCGAGGGGTCGGACGAGGACAACGCCATCCGGTCCCTTGAGAATCACATCATCTCGGGTGTCGGCGAGCTCGTGATGAGTCATCTGCCCGCCGAGGAGGCCGGTCGGATCGAGCAGCTCGCCACGCTGCTCCTCGGCCCCCGCGATCTGTTCCTCCTTGAGGCCTGGCAGGCTCATGCAGCGACGGGAGATGCCCGCAGTGAACGCCAGAGATAACGCCGCCGCCTTGAGCAATGAGGGCCCGCGGTTTCGCTTCCCGACCGAGCGCTCGCAGGCGCTGGACCAGCGCATCACCCGGAGCCTGCCGGGAGGCAACACCAGAACGCAGACCTTCTATGCGCCTTACCCCCTCGCGATCGCGCGAGGCAAGGGCTGCCGGCTTTGGGACGTCGACGGCAACGAGTTCATCGACATCCTCAACAACTACACCGCGTTGGTCCTCGGCCATGCCGACCAGCGCGTGGTCGACGCGCTGGTCGAGCAGGCCGCGGCCGGCACCGCGTTCCCCGCTCCGGGCGAGCGGCAGGCCGAGCTCGGCGAGCTGATCCGGGAGCGCATCGCCTCCGTGGAGGCGGTCCGCTTCACCAATTCCGGCACCGAAGCGGTGATGCAGGCGGTCAAGGTCGCCCGGGCCTATACCCGGCGGCCCGAGATCGTGAAGATCGACGGCGGATACCACGGCTCCTGGGAGCAGGTGCCGTCGACGACCGCGGCCTATTCCGGGCTGAGTGGCCATACCGTGCCGGAGGCCGTCCGGTCGCTCCTGCACATGGTGCCGATCAACGACGTCGACCGGCTCACCGAGGTGGTCGAGAACGGCAAGGACAGGATCGCTGCGCTCCTCATCGTCCCGGTGCTCGGCGACGGCGTGCTCGCCTGCGCGCCGAAATACGTCGCCGCCGCCCGCGCGCTCTGCGACCGGCACGGCATCGTCCTCATCTTCGACGAGATCATCACCGCGCGCCTTCACTTCGGCGGCTACCAGGCCGTGCTCGGGGTGCGGCCGGACCTCACGACGCTGGGCAAGATCATCGGCGGCGGCCTTCCGGTCGGTGCCGTGGCGGGGCGCGCCGACATCCTCTCCCTGTTCGACCCGCGCCAGCCGGTGCACATCAGCCATCCGGGTACCTTCAACGGCAACCCGATGACGATGGCGGCCGGCTGCGCGACGCTGAAGGCCTACACGCCGGCCGAGATCGAGCGGCTCAATGCGCTAGGCGCGCGGCTCGGCGAGGGACTGCAGCGCAGCTTCGACGCCCACGGCGTGCCGGCGGTGGTGAACGTCTGCGGCTCGCTTCTCCACACGCACATCGGCAGGACCGAGCCGGTCCGGACCTGGGGCGACGTCTGGCTCGGCAATCCCGCGCTCACGAGCTTCCACCGGCTGGCGCTCGACGAAGGCGTCTACCTCGCGCCGCGCGGCCTGATCGCGCTCTCGACGCCGATGGACGACGGCATCGTCGACCTGGTCGTCGCGCGGCTCGACAATGCCATCGGACGGCTCAAGATCGAGCATCCCGAAGGATGATCCGGATCGCCACCGACACCGGCGGGACCTTCACCGACCTGGCGCTCGTCCTGGAGGACGGTATGGGGCGGATGTTCAAGGCTCCGTCGACTCCGGAAGATCCCGTGCTCGGCGTGCTCGATGCGCTCCGGGTGGCGGCGGCGGAGCTCGGCACCGACGCGGCGGGACTGCTCTCGCGCACGGGTACGTTCATCCACGCCACGACATGGGCGACCAACGCGCTACTTGAGGCACGGACGGCGCGTACGGCCCTCCTGGTGACGGCCGGGCACCCCGACATCCTCACCCTTCGCGAGGGCGGCCGGGACCGCCCCTTCGACTTCCGGCGCGCCTACCCCGAGCCCTACGTGCCGCGCGCCCTCACCTTCGAGGTGCCGGAGCGCATCGACCGGGACGGGCGGGTGGTGACGCCGCTCGATCCCGACGCCGTCGCGCGCATCGTCGAGCGCCTCCGCCGGGAGGCGGTCGAGGCGGCGGCGGTGTGCTTGCTGTGGTCGCCGGTCAACCCGGCCCATGAGCTGGCTGTCGGCGAGGCCATCGCCGCGGCGCTGCCGGAAGTGCCGGTCACGCTTTCATACCGGCTCAACCCGGTTCTCCGCGAGTACCGGCGCGGCATCGCCGCCGCGATCGACGCCTCGCTGAAGCCGCTGATGTCCGGCTACCTGTGGCGGTTGGGCTCGTCGCTCCGCGAGGCCGGGTTCGGCGGCGAGCTGGTGCTCGTCACGTCGAACGGATCGGTGCTCGACGCCGAGACCGTCGCCGCCGCGCCGATCCATCTCGTCGCCTCGGGCCCCGCCATGGCCCCGATCGCCGGTCGCTGGCAGGGGACGAACGACAGCATCGGCGAGACGCTGGTGGTGACCGATACCGGCGGCACCACCTACGACATCAGCCTCGTCCACGACGGCTGGATTCCGCGCACCAAGGAAAAGTGGCTGGGCACGCCGTATCTCTCCGACATCACCGGCTTCCCCTCCGTCGATGTCCGCAGCAGCGGGGCCGGCGGCGGCTCGATCGCCTGGGTGGACGACGGCGGCCTGCTCAGGCTCGGCCCGCGCAGCGCCGGCGCCGTCCCGGGTCCGGCGTGCTACGGCAAGGGCGGGGTCCGCCCGACCTTCACCGATGCCTGCGTGGCTCTCGGCATCATCCGTCCCGAGCACTTCCTCGGTGGCCGCATGCGGCTCGACGCCGCGGCCGCGGAGCGCGCGATCAGCGAGCATGTCGGACGCCCGCTCGGCCTCGGCATCGAGGCCGCCGCCGCGGCGATCTTCGAGCTTGCGACGGAGCAGATGGCCTGTGCCGTCGAGGACATCACCCTCCACCAGGGCGTCGACCCGCGGGCGGCGGTGCTTGTCGCCGGGGGCGGCGCCGGCGGCATGAACGCCGCTGCGGTCGCACGCCGGCTCCGCTGCCGGGGGGTGCTCGTCCCCGGCTCGGCGGCGGTGCTCAGCGCCGCCGGCGCGCTCGTCTCCGACATCTCCATGGATTTCGGCGCGCCGCTCGCCACCACCAGCCGCAGCTTCGACTTCGCGGGCGTCAATGCCCGCCTCGAGACACTCGCGGGCGAGGCGGACGCATTCCTCGATCGCGTCGCGCCGCGCGGCGCCACGGGCCCGGCGCGCTCGGTCGCCTTCTTCTTCGAGGCGCGGTATCCGAACCAGGTCTGGGATATCGAGGTTCCGCTCCGCGGCGGCCGGTTCGCGTCGGAAGCGGACGTCGCCGATTTCGTCGCCGACTTCCACGCGACCCACGAGCGGATGTTCGCGGTCTCCGACCCCGGCTCGGCGGTGCAGGTGGTGGCCTGCCGCTGTCGCGCCTCGAGCGCGGCGGCCTCCGCCGGCCGGTTCGATGGTGGCGCAGGCGACGGGGCCGCCTTCGCCGCCCATGTCGCGCCGATCCACTGGCCCGGCGCCGGGCGGCGCGCTACCACCGTCTGCCATCTCGACGGCCTCGGCGCCGGCGAGACGGTCGCCGGGCCCGCCGTCATCATCAACGCCATCACCACCATCGCCGTCGAGCCTGGGATGGAGGCCCGCCGCCTCGCTTCCGGCAGCCTGCTGATCGCCGCCGAGGCGAGCGGCGGGAGGGCGCTCCGTCACTGGCTGTCGGAGGTGGCGGATGCCTGACGCGACGGCACTCGAAAGCGTCGAGCTCGCGGTCCTCGCCAACCGCTTCGAGGGCGTGGTCCGGGCAATGATGAACACGCTGATGCGGACGTCACGCTCGGGCGTGATCAATACGGCGCGCGACTTCTCATGCTGCGTGCTCACGGCGGATCACGAGCTGCTGTGCTTCGCCGAAAGCCTGCCGATTCACGTCATGAGCGGTCCCGACATCATGGCCCGGCACATGGTCGCGTTCCACCCTGAGCTCCGCCGCGGCGACGCCTTCCTGCATAACTGTCCCTATCACGGCAACTCGCACGCCGCCGACCACGCCATCCTCGTCCCGGTTGTAGACGACGGCGGCGTGCACCGGTTCACCGTGATGGCCAAGGCGCACGTCGCCGACTGCGGCAACGCCAAGCCTACGACCTACATGGCCGAGGCCCGCGACGTCTATGCCGAGGGCGCGCTGATCTTCCCTTGCGTGAAGACGCAGGAAAACCATCGCGACATCGCCGACGTGATCCGCATGTGCCGCGCGCGAATCCGGGCGCCGGAGCAGTGGTGGGGCGACTACCTCGCCCTCATGGGCGCGGCGAGGATCGGCGAGACGCGGCTGCTTGAGCTCGGCGCCGAGACCGGGTGGGACCGGCTGCGCGCCTTCGAAGGACAATGGTTCGACTACAGCGAGGCCCGGATGCGCGCGCTGGTGGCGCGGCTCCCGGTCGGCAGCGCCACCGTCGGTGCCTGCCATGACCCGATACCGGCCGCGCCCGACGGTGTGCCGATTAAGGTGTCCGTGACGATCCGGCCGGAGAAGGGCGAGATCGGCATCGACCTCACCGACAACATGGACTGCCAGCCCTTCGGGCTCAACCTGAGCGAGGCGACGGCCCGCTCGGCGGCCATGGTCGGCGTCTTCAACAGCCTGCACGAGGACATCCCGGGCAACGCCGGAAGCTTCCGCGCTCTCGACATTCGGCTCCGGGAGAACTGCGTCGTCGGCATCCCGCGGCATCCTACGTCCTGCTCCGTCGCCACGACGAACCTGTTCGACCGGACCGCCAACGCGGTGCAGCGGGCCTTCGCCGAGATCGCCGACGGCTTCGGCATGGCCGAGGTCGGCTGCGGACTGCCGCCGTCGCAGGCGGTCATCTCGGGTCCGGACCCGGAGTCGGAGGACGGCATCTTCATCAATGAGCTGAAGCTCGCCTGGACCAACGGCGCCGCGAGTCCCTACGCCGACGGCTGGCTCAATGCCGGCGGCGTAGGGGACGGCGGCGCCCTGCTCCGCGACAGTATCGAGCTCGACGAGATGCGCTTCCCGATCCGCATCCTCGCGCAGCGCCTCCTGCCGGATTCGGAGGGTCCGGGGCGCTTCCGCGGCGCGCCCGCCGCCTACCTCGAATATGCGCCGACGGGCTCGGCAATCGAGGTGATGTACATCAGCGACGGAACGATAGCGCCGGCGGAAGGCGTGCGCGGCGGCGGCGCCGGGGCACGGGCCGAGCAGTATCGGCGGCTGGCCGACGGCACCACGGTGGCCCTCGACATCTGCGGCCGCGAGACGGTCCCGCCGGGGGAATCGATCATCTCGATCTGCTGTGGCGGCGGCGGCTACGGCCGGCCCGTCGACCGCGATCCGGAAATGGTCGCCGGCGACGTCGGGCGAGGACTGGTCAGCGCCGCGCGGGCGCGTCTGATCTACGGCGTCGTCCTCGACGGGAGCGGCGCGGTGCTGCGGCGCGAGACCGAACGGCTCCGCGCGACGATGGGAGGGCTGAGCGATGAAACTGTGCACCTTTGACGATGGTGGGTGGAGTGGAGTGGGCCGCATCGAAGGCGACAGGGTCGTGGTGCTGTCGGCCCCGACCATGATCGAGCATCTCGCGCATGGCAGCCGCGACGTCGGCGAGCGTCCGCTTTCGGACCTCCGCCTGCTCGCGCCGGTTCCCCAGCCGCCGTCGATCCGCGACTTCTACGCCTTTGAAAGTCACGTCGTGAACGCCCGCAAGGGCCAGGGGCTGACCGTGCCCGCCGCGTGGTACGACATCCCGGTCTTCTATTTCTCCAATCCGGCCGCGGTCTGCGGCCCGGGCGACACGGTCGCCGTTCCGACCGGCAGCACCCAGCTCGACTATGAACTGGAGCTTGCCGTGGTCATCGGCGGCGATGGAGAGATCTTCGGCTTCACCGTGATGAACGACTGGTCGGCGAGGGATCTCCAGCAGCAGGAGATCCCGGTTGGCCTCGGCCCGGCCAAGGGCAAGGATTTCGCCACCAGCCTCGGCCCGGTGATCGTCTCCGTGGACGAGCTCGGTGACGGCGGCCTGACCATGAGCGCCAGGGTCAATGGCGTCGAGCGCTCCCGCGGCAATTCCGCCGATATGCACTTCTCCTGGAAGCAGATCATCGATCGCGCGCGGCTCAATACCCGCCTTCTGCCGGGCGACGTGATCGGCTCCGGCACCGTCGGCACCGGCTGCATCCTCGAGCTCGGTGACGGCAGTTGGCTCAGGCCCGGGGACCTCGTCGAGCTCGAGATCGAGGGCATCGGTGTCTTGGCCAACCGCGTCGGAGCCGGCCGGTGAGGGAGCTCGGCAGGTCGCGCGCCCTTCACGAGCGGGCGTCCCAGTCGCTGGCGGGCGGCGTGTCGACGACGTTCCGCTCCTACGAGCGTCCGGTGCCGCTCTCCTTCGTCGCGGCGCGCGGGGCGGTGGTCACGGATGCCGACGGCAACGACTACGTCGACCATGTCTGCGGCTTCGGCCCGATCATCCTCGGTCACGGCGACCCCGAGGTCGCCGAAGCCGTCACCGCGGCGATCCCGCTGCAGCTTCTGGGCGGCCAGCAGGAACGCGAGATCGAGCTCGCCGAGCGGCTGTGCGCCATGGTCCCCGCCTTCGAGAGGGTGCGGTTCGGCCAGAGCGGCTCCGAGGCGGTCCACGGCGCGATCCGCACGGCGCGGGCGGTGACCGGGCGTCAGCTGGTCGTCAAGTTCGCCGGCCACTACCACGGCTGGTTTGACGGCATCTATGTCGCGACGACGCGGCGCGGGCCGGCGCTCGCCGAGAGCGGCGGCCAGCCCGCCGCGAGCCTCGCCGACGTCGTCGTCCTCGACTGGAACGACCCCGACCAGCTCCGCGACGTGTTCGCCTATGCCGGCGACCGCATCGCCGCGGTGATCATGGAGGCGATCGTCTGCAACGGCGGCTACTTCCGGCCGCGGCCGGGCTACCTCGAGCTGGCGCGGGACCTCACCCGGGCGGCCGGTGCGCTGCTCATCTTCGACGAGGTGATCAGCGGTTTCCGCCTCGCGCCGGGCGGCGCGCAGGAGATCACCAGCGTGACTCCGGACCTCGCCGTCATCGCCAAGGCGATGGGCAACGGCTTCCCTATCAGCGCCTTCGGCGGCCGCGCCGACGTCATGGAGGCGGTGGCGGCGGGGAGGGCCTTCCACGCCGGGACCTATTGCGGCGGCGGCGTGCCGGTGGCGGCAGCGCTTGCCACCGTGACCCGGCTCGCCGCCGAGCCGGGCATCTACGAGCGGATGCGCATGCTCGGGCAACGGCTGATGAGCGGGCTCGCGGCCGTTGGCCGGCGGTATGGGCAGCCGGTCCATGTCAGCGGCGCCGGGCCGGTCTTCTTCCTGTGGTTCTCCGAGAGCGAGCCGGCCGGCTTCGCCGATCACGTCAGGGCCGACTGGGCCCGCTACCGCCGCTTCTCGGAGCAGCTTCTCCTCAACGGGGTCCGCACCATCCCGACGGCGGGACGCTGGTATCTTAGCGCAGCCCATCGGGAGGAGGACGTCGACCGGACGCTCGAGGCAGCCGAACGGGCCTTCGCGGCGCTGCGCTGACGAGAGGGGCCGTCGCTGCGCATGGCGGCGGCCGGATCGGGCCGACCGCGCGGCCGAACAGGACGCGGTCTTCCTCATCCAGTCGGGAACAGACGCGCCGGCCATCGGCACGATCAGTACAAGCACGCGTCCGATGCCATGAAGGCCTTGAAGCTCAGCGATCTCACGGCCGAGCTTGAGAATGTCGAGGAACTGGTCAGGACCGGCCGGGCTGATACCTATGCCTGCACGGCGAACATGAGCGTAGATGCGCCTGTTGCGGCGATGCGCGCCAGGATTCGGGCGCTCGGCGTACATGAAGCCCACGTTCCTGGTCGCCAACATATCGTCCGGGTCATAAGACCAGCGCGCGCCTACGCGCCCTCGTTCCGCAGGTCCACGGGCTGGGGAACCTCAGCCTCAATCATGGATGAGCGCCTATCGTCAAAGCGTTGGGCGCGCCCGAATGAATGCCGAGACCCTGCCGTAGATGGTAGAAAGGGAGATACCCAAGCGACGGGGATGATCGAATGCAGCCCGGCTCGCCGCGCTCCCCTTCACGATCGGCGACCATGGCGCCCCTGGCCCGGGTGTCGTTCTTCGCACCCGGGCGGCGCCCCGCCGATATCCTCTTCCTTGCCGGCTCGGCCTGGTGCGCGTTGGCCCTGGCGATTTCCGCGGTGGCCGCGATCGGTACGATCCCATGGATGCGCCCGTTCGCGGTCCCCGCTTGGCATGCCCACGAGCTCATCTTCGGCGGGACGGGGGCTGTGATCGCCGGCTTCCTTCTGTCGGCGGTTCCCAACTGGGTGGGACGCCGGCCCATCGCCGGGGTGACGCTCGTGCTTCTCCTCATGCTCTGGCTGGCCGGACGGGCCGCGATGTTCGCCGCCCCGAATCTCGATGCAACGACGGCGGCGGCCGTCGACATCCTGTTCCCCGTGGCGCTCGCGCTCGTGCTCATGCGCGAAGTCCGACGCGGAACGGGCCACCGGAGCGCCAAGATCGTCGTGCTTGTCGCGGTCTTCGCGGCAGCCGATATCGGATTCCACGCCGAGTCCATCCTGCACGGCGCGCCCGACGGATTCGAGCGGGCCGCCGTCGCGATCGTCATCGCGTTGATCATGGTCATCGGCGGCCGCGTGATCCCGGCGCTCACCGGCGATCATCTCGCCCAAACGGGCGCGTCGCGGCCCGCTCCTCATGGTTTCGTCGACACGCTGTCGCTCGTCGTGGCCTGCGCGGCGCTCGCATTGTGGATCGTTCAGCCGGCTTCGCCGCTGACCGCCGTGACCCTCATACTCGCGGGCGCAGCGCAGGTGATCCGCCTCGTGCGATGGCGAGGCTGGCGGGTGCGTGGAACGCCGCTCCTCCTCGTCCTCCACGTCGCCTACGCATTCGTCGCGGCGGGATACGTCCTCGTGGGCCTGTCCATCCTGGGTCTCGGCTCGGTGGCTTCCGCCGTGCATGCCTGGACCGCCGGGGCGATGGGGCTGATGATGCTCGGCGTGATGGCGCGCGCCGCACTCTGCCATGCCGGCCACGCGGTCGCCGCCGGGCCGGGACTGGCGACGATCCTCGTCGTGGAATTCATCGGGGCGGCGGCGCGCGTCGCCGTTCCCGTCGCGGGCCGCTTCCAGGATATGCTGCTCCTCGTCTCCGCAGCGTCCTGGATCGGAGCATTCGGAAGCTTCTCGCTCTGGCTGGCGCTGTGCCTGCGTCCTCTGCCGGGTAGGCCGGGTCGCCGCCGCGACGGCCGGCGATAGGCAGGGGCGTGCGACGGCCCGGTGCCGATCCTACTCGTCGTCGACGTCCAAGCCCGGCCGGTACTTCCTGTTCGCCAGGAACGAGCAGATGCGGATGGACTTTGCCGAGTCGGTCGCCGCCGCCGCGACCTCGTCGAAGATCGTCGCGATCTCATCAAACACGGTGATGTCGGGCTCCTGCTCGGTGAGTTCGTCGACCTCGGCGAGGAGAGCGAGCCGTGCGACGATCTGATCTCGCTGCTCGCGCGCATGCGAGAGCGCCTTCCGGGCCTGCCGGCGATGCTCGAGGGCGGTGAAGCGGTCGAGTGCGCCTTCGAGCCTCGTCCGGCAGCGGCAATTGAGCTCTACCGTGGAAAGGATCCGGCGCAGCCGGGCGACGAGGTCGTCCGGATCGGATGACGAGTAGGCGAGTACGGGCATGCTAGCCTCCGGGGACCTGTACCGGCAGAATGTTCGCAGGCGGCAATCAGGCTGACTTTGCCCCGGGGCAAAAGCGGGAGATCGCGGGCCGCGCGGCGATGCGTCATTTCGATCCATTGTGGCGGCACCGCCGATCGGTGGAAATGTCGACTCATGACGTCCATGCCGATGCCGGCCCAGTTCCGTTCGCTTCCTCGGGCGACCAGCCCCGGCCGCGAGCTGCGCCCTCTGGCGAATTGCTCGCAATGTCCGGTTCGTCAGATCAGCATCTGTTCCGTGCTCGATCGATGTGCGATGTCGGCGTTCGAACGCATGGGCCGCGAGGCGAGCTTCGCGCCGCGGTCGATCGTCTTCATGGAGGGGGCGCCGGCGGATGCCGTCTATAACGTCACGTCCGGACTGGTGCGGCTCTTTCGCCTCCTGCCCGGCGGCCAGCGACAGATCGTCGGCTTCGCGCTTCCCGGCGACTTCATCGGGCTGCCGCCGGGCGACCGGCACGGCTTCTCCGCCGACGCGGCAGTGAGGACGATCGCCTGCCGCTTTCCGCGCGAGAGCTTCGTGGCCTTCGCCGAGACCCACGATCATTTCCTTCGCCGGCTGCACGACTCCGCCGCACAGGCGCTGGCGCTCGCCCACGACCAGATGACGCTGCTCGGCCCGCGCCGTGCCGAGGTCAAGGTCGCGGCCTTCGTGCTCGCCATGCGCCGGCGCTGGGGCGGCATGCATGAAACGGGCGCGCTTGTGCCTCTGCCCATGGGCCGGCAGGACATAGGCGATTATCTCGGGCTCAGCATCGCCACGGTCAGCCGGACGCTGACGGGGCTCGAGCGGCAGCGCCTGCTCCTCATCGTGCCGCAGGGCTTGCGGATACTGAACCTCCGCGCCCTCGATCAGCTCGCCGCGGAGTGAGCGGAAGGCGCGTGCGCGGACCCGTCCCGCGCGACCCAGGACAGACCGGGCCGGCCGTAGAGAAAGCCGTTGGCGTGCGGCGCCTGCGGGAAAGCTCTGCGGAGCGTCGCGAGCGCTGCTTCCGGTTCAATCGCTCCGTCGAGCACGCGGCGGAACTGGTCCGCCACCATCACCATGTCGCAGGTCTGCGGCGAGAGCCGGAGCGCGCCGACCCCGATCGCGGCCAGCCAGTCCGCCTCGCCGGCCAGATCGACGCAGGCATGCGACAGGGTCTGCAGACCGTTGACAGCGACGAATGGTTCGCGGTCGAGCGTCTCGACCGTCATCCCGTCCGGATCGCGCTCGCAGACGAACCTGCAATTGTCCTTGGAGAGACCCTCGGCGCGAGCATGGTAGCAGCGCACCGAGATGGCGAGCGGCGCGCGGCCGAAGGCGAGCACCTCGACCGTCGTCTCCGGCACCGCGGCGGCGATCCGCGCGATGGCGGTCGCCGGTAGCTCGGCCGCAAGGGAGATGCGGCGGGCGCCGCGGCGCGCGAGGTAGCCGGCGGTGTCCTCGTTGTAAACCTGGATGAGCGGCCCGACGGCGTGGGGCCGGCCGGCGAGCGCGGCGAGGCCGGAGGCGTCGTTGGCCTCGACCATGAGGTCAGCCGACGTCGACAGGGCTGTAACGCCGCGGCGCTCGCGCTCGAGCGTGACGAGGGCGAGCGAGGCGAGGACGACCTCCTTGCCGGCGCGGCGGAGCCGGTCGATCACGAGCGGCGTCGCCTCGACGAAGAACGGCGTGCGCTTTGAGCACACCACCTCGCCGACGACGACGGTGTCGACCGGAGCCTCGTCGGCGATCCGGAAGTAGAAGTCGCGCCATCGCGCGGCGGGCCAGTTGAACAGCACGGGGCCGAGCGTCAGTCGCATCGGACGCTACCGCCAGGTCTTGCGATAGGCGCCGGTCGTCATCGCCCGGCCTTCGCTCATCGCCGCGAGGTCGCCGGGAGGCACCCGCCCGGAATCGCCGAGCGCGTCGATCGCGGCGCGGAAACGGCGGACGACCTGCTCGACATAGGCCCGCCCCCGCTGGCGGCCCTCGATCTTGAGCGCACTGACGCCGGCCCGCTTCAGTTGCGGCAGGAGCTCGTAGACGTCCAGGCTCACCGGCTCCTCGAACAGGTAGCCCTCGGACCGGTTGGTGCGGAAGCGGCCCTTGCAGAGCGTCGGGTATCCGGCGGGAACACCGGGCGCGAAGCGGTCGACGGTGAGGTCGCCGAGGCGCGAGACGACCGTCTCGCCCTCGTTGCGATAGGTGACGTGGCTCGCCGGCGAGCAGACGCCGTTCATGTTGGGGGACTGTCCGGTGACGTAGGAGGAGAGCTGGCATCGGCCTTCGGCCATGACGCAAAGGCCGCCAAAGGCGAAGACCTCGGTCTCGCAGGCCGCCGACGCCGTGATCGCCGCGACCTCGGCGACCGTCAGCACCCGCGGCAGGACGACGCGCTTCACCCCGAACGACTCGACGAAGTAGCGGATCGAATCGACGTTCGACGCCGCGGCCTGGACCGAGAGATGGCGGCGGACGCCGGGGTGGGTACGCGCGGCGTAGTCGAGAAGGCCGATATCGGCGAGGATCAGCGCGTCGGCGCCGAGTTCGACGGCATCGTCTACCGCTGAGCGCCAGGTGGCGGCCTCGCCGGCCGTCGGAAAGGTGTTGATCGCGACGAAGGTCCGCGCCCCGTGGGCTCGCGCATGGGCGACGGCTTCGCCGAGCTCCGCCCGGCTGAAGTTGAGGCCGGGGAAGTTGCGGGCATTGGTGGCGTCGCGGAAGCCGCAATAGACGGCGTCGGCGCCGGCATCGACCGCCGCGCGGAACGCGCCCATCGTGCCGGCCGGGCAGATCAGTTCCATGGCTCCCCCTGGAGCATTCGGGAAAGGACGGGGCGGACGGCGCCCGCCGCGAGGCGGAACGGCGCGCCGAAGAGGGAGCCCGCGACGTCGAGGAGATCGACGCCGGCATCGTCGAGCGCGTTGCGGAGCGCGAGGATCGCCTCGACGTCGCCTTCGATGGCGAGCTCGCGCGAGAAGAACATCGCGTCGCCGTCGAGCGCCCCCGCGGCGAGCCCGTAGAGCACCGCGAGCGGCCCGGCGATCCGGGCATCGACCTCGGCGGGGAGCGTGCGGTGCACCGCGAGGCGCGGGTGCTCGGGGCGCGGCTCGATCACCACGACGAAGGGCATGTCGGTCGGCACCACGCCGTAACGCTTGGCGGCGTGCGCGCCGAGCCGGTCGAAGATCCGCGGGTGCTCGCGCGCCGCGGCATCGAGCAACATCGAGAGGAGAAGCTGCAACGGCGCCAGCGGCAGCGGACGGAGCGCCAGCGCGACGGCAGGCGGCAGGGATTGGGTGCGCGCGATCATCAGCCGTTTCCTAGCGCGCGCCGTCCGCCGCCGATTTGTCGTGGGGCAAAGACCGTCCCCGACCGAGCCAATAGAGGCTGCCGGGCCATTCCTCCTGGAGCTTCGCCCCCGTGCTGCGCCGCGACCTGCCGCCGTTCCGAGACCTCAGGGACTTCATGGCCCGGCTCGAGGCGGCGGGCGAGCTCGCGCGCATCCGCGAGCCGGTCTCGGTCGTCAACGAGGTCACCGAGATCCACCGCCGGACGCTCGAGCGCGAGGGGCCGGCTCTCGTCTTCGAGCAACCCGTCAAGGCCGACGGCCGGCTGTCGGCGATGCCGCTCCTCGCCAACCTCTTCGGCACCGTCCGGCGCGTCGCCTGGGGCCTCGGCATCGAGCCCGCGCGGCTGCCCGAGCTTGGCGAGGCGCTCGCCGCGCTTCGGCACCCCGTTCCCCCGCGGGCCCTCGGCGAGGCCTGGCAGAACCTGCCGATGATCCGCGCCGCGCTGTCCATGCGGCCGAAGGAGGTCGGGTCGCCGCCCTGCCAGGCCGAGATCCTCACCGGCACGGCGATCGACCTCGGCCGCCTGCCGGCGCAGGTCCCCTGGCCCGGCGAGCCCGCGCCGTCGATCACCTGGCCGCTGGTCGTGACCCGATCTCCGGAGGGCGAGGACGAGAACGTCGGCATCTACCGCATGCAGGTGCTCGGCCGCGACCGCGCCATCATGCGCTGGCTGGCGCATCGCGGCGGCGCCGCCCATCACCGGCTGTGGCGCGACCGCGGCCTCGACATGCCGGTCGCCGTCGCGATCGGCGCGAACCCGGCGACCATGCTCGCCGCCGCCATGCCGTTGCCCGAGGCGGTGCCCGAGCTCCAGTTCGCGGGCCTCCTCGGCGGCCGGCGCGCCCGCCTGGCGCGCGCCGCGAGCGTGCCGTTGATGGTGCCAGCGGAGGCCGAGATCGTGATCGAGGGACTGGTCTCGGCGACCGAGACCGCGCCCGAAGGCCCCTACGGCGACCACACCGGCTACTACAACGCGGTGGAGGACTTTCCGGTCATGCGCGTCACGGCCATGACGCTTCGCCAACGCCCGGTCTACGTCTCGACCTTCGCCGGCCATCCGCCGGACGAGCCGTCGCGGATCGGCGAGGCGTTCAACCCGCTGTTCGTGCCGCTGGCGCGGCAGCACCTGCCGGAGATCGTCGATCTCTGGCTTCCGCCTGAAGCGTGCTCCTACCGTGTCGCGGTCGTCGCCATCGACAAGCGCTATCCGGGGCAGGCGCGTCGGGTCATGCTCGGCCTCTGGTCGCTGCTGCCGCAGTTCACCTACACCAAGCTGATCATCGTGGTCGACCGCGACATCGACGTCCGCGACTGGCGGAGCGTGATGTGGGCGCTCTCGACCTGCGCCGACACCTCGCGCGACCTGGTCGCGATCGACGACACACCGGTCGACTACCTCGACTTCGCCTCGCCGAAGCCGGGCCTCGGCGGCAAGCTCGGCATCGACGCGACGACGAAGATCGGCCCGGAGACCGCGCGCGCGTGGGGCCGGCGGCTGGCCATGGATCCGGAGATATGCGCCCGCGTCGACGCGATCTGCGCGGGGCTCGGGCTCGACCGCCGCGACGCCGCGCCGGAGCCCCGGCCATGAGCGAGCGCATCGTCGTCGGCATCAGCGGCGCGTCCGGCGCCGCGATCGGCGTCCGCATCGTCGAGCTGCTGGCAGCGGTTCCGGGCTGGCAGACCCACCTGGTCGTGACGCCGGGCGGGGAGCGGACGATCCGCCACGAGCTCGGCGGGGACGCGCTCGAGCGCCTCGGCCGCCTGGCCGCGCGGCGCCATCCGGCCGAGGATGTCGGCGCCGCCATCGCCAGCGGCACTTTCCGCACCCGCGCCATGGTGGTCGCGCCGTGCTCGATCAACACGCTTTCCGCGATCGCCGCGGGAGCGACGGGAAACCTCCTCGTCCGCGCCGCCGACGTCCACCTCAAGGAGCGGCGGCGGCTGGTCCTGGTCGTTCGCGAGAGCCCGCTCCACCTCGGCCACATCCGGGCGATGGCGGCGGTGACCGAATACGGGGCGATCGTTGCGCCGCCGGTGCCGGCGTTCTACACGGGGGCGCGGACCCTCGACGACGTGGTGTCCCATGTCGCCTGCCGCGCGCTGATCCTCGCCGGCGTCGAGCCGGGCGGTGTCGTCGAGTGGGAGGGCCTCGCCGCCATCACCTGAACCGCCCACCGTCCCGGCGAGGGGTGACGGACGACGGCATCTCCGGACCGATGCGACACCTCTACCTCACCCTTGGCTTCGTCTTCGTCGCCCTCGCTCTTGCCGGCGTGGTCCTGCCGGTGCTGCCGACGACGCCGTTCCTCATCGTCGCGGCGGGCTGCTTCGCGCGCTCGTCCCCGCGGCTGGAGCGGCGTCTCCTGGCCCATCCCCGGTTCGGGCCGGCCCTGCTGGCATGGCGGGAGCGCCGGGCGATCACCCGGAAGGCCAAGTTGCTGGCGCTCCTCGGCGGGAGCTTCGGCCTCGGCACGCTCTGGCTCGCCAGCGGCGCAGCACCCCTTTCGATGATGCCGCCGGCGCTCCTCTTCCTCGTCGGCCTCGCCTTCGTGTTCAGTCGCCCCTCCGCCTGAGAGGATCGACTGCGATCCCCAATGATGACGGCGACACGACGCTAGTTATACTTATTATAACTATAATAGATGGACGAGTTACTTGTCCGTTGTTTGTCCCAGGGCAAGGAAGCGGACGGCGAACCGGCCCACCCTCGGCCTGAGCAGCGTCGGACGATGCCGGCGCGGCAGATGAGGAAAACATGCCTGCCGCGGACCTGACGCGCCATTTCGCCCGGCTGGACGGCGACGCCATGGCCGGCGCATTCGCAACGCGCCGGGCGGTGATGCCGTGGCGCGACACCCGGCCGCTCGCGCCGGAGGAAATCCCGACGGCGTGGTCACGTCTGATGGCGGGCACGGGGTCGGGCCGGGACCGCGTCGCCTATGTCCACATCCCGTTCTGCGCCAACCACTGCCTGTTCTGCGCCTTCTACCGCAACGCCCACACGCCGGAGGCCGCGTCGGCCTATGCCGACCTGGTGATCGACGAGATCGCGCGCGAGGCGGAGGCCCCGGTCGTCCGCGACCAGCCGCTGCGAGCGGTCTATCTCGGCGGCGGCACGCCGAGCGCGCTTTCGGCGAGCGACCTTTTGCGGGTGGTCCGCGCGTTCCGGCAGGCCCTGCCGCTCGCCGCCGATTGCGAGATCACCGTCGAAGGCCGGATCATCCATTTCGACGACGAGAAGATCGATGCGTGCGTTGCCGCCGGCGTCAATCGCATCTCCATCGGCGTCCAGAGCTTCGACACGACGGTGCGCCGCCGCCAGGGGCGCCGTTCCGACCGCGAAGCGGTGATCCGTTTCCTCGACGGGCTCCGTGCGCGCCTGGATGTGGTGCTCGTCATCGACCTTCTCTTTGGGCTGCCCGGGCAATTGGACGATGTCTGGCGCAGGGACCTGCGGATCGCCGCGGACCTCGCGCCGGACGGCATCGACCTCTACGGGCTCAACCTCATTCCGGGGACGCCGCTCCATGCCGCCGCGGTTGCGGGCAAGCTCTGCCCGCCGGGGTTCGGCGAGATGGGCGCGATGTACAGGACCGGCGTCGAATTTCTCGCCGACCGCGGCTGGCGCCAGATCAGCAACAGCCACTGGGCCCGGACGCCGCGCGAACGCAACCTCTACAACCTCGGCGTCAAGGCCGGCGCGGAGTGTCTCGCCTACGGCTCCGGCGCGGGCGGCTCCATCGGCCGCTACGGCTACGGGCTCGCCGGCGCGTTGCCGCAATATCGCGACGCGGTCGTGGCCGGGCGGAAGCCGCTCGGCGGCATGACCGTGTCGGACGACTTCCAGCCGCTGCGCAACGCCGTCGCCGCCGGCTTCGAGGTCGGCCGGCTCGACCTCGCGAGCCTCGACCTCGCCGGTCGGGCAGAGGTCCTGCCGTCGTTCTCGACGCTGCTCGAGCAATGGCAGACGGCCGGCCTCGTGGCGCTCGCGGACGGCGTCGCGCACCTCACCACCGCCGGCCGCTTCTGGTACGGCAACCTCATCGCGGCCTTCGGAGAGATCATCGGAACGCCCGCCCGCCCGGGCGGCGGATCCCGGGCCGCACGGCCCATGGCAAGCAGGGAAGGACAGGGACGATCATGAACGCAGCAATCGACACCGAGACGGTCAATCGGGTGCGGGAGGCGCTGGGCGAACGCCTCGACGGCGTTCTGGAGGCGGCGGCGGCCGAGCTCGGCCTGTCGCTCGAGGCGGTGATCGAATGCCTCCCGGCCGGGATGTGGAGCCGCATCCCCGGCGACCACTTCATCGACGTGCTCCAGGACGTCGCGGACTGGGGCGAGACGATCACCATCGTCCACACCCGGGACGTGATCGTCGAGTTCAGCGGCCGCTTCCCCGGCGGCCGCATCGGCCACGGCTTCTACAACCTCACCGGCGACAGCCCGCTCAGCGGGCATCTCCGGCATGCGAACTGCCGGAACATCGTGTTCCTGCGCCGCCCATTCATGGGAATGGATACGCTCTCGATCCAGTTCCTGAACGCGGACGGAGAGGCGATGTTCAAGGTCTTCGTCGGACGGGACGCGCAGCGCCGACTGCGGGCGGACCAGGTCGAACGCTTCGCGAGGCTCGAGCGCCGGTACGAGACGGCTGCGGCGGGCGCGTGAGCGTGCGCCCGGTCCTGATCTTCGGGGCGAGTCGCGGCACCGGCCTCGCGCTCGCCCGGCTGCTGCGGGCCGGGAACGTGCCGGTCATGGCCATGCTCCGCTCGCTGGAGATCCGCCCCGAGCTCGAACGCCGCGGCGTCCGGGTCGCGCTGGGTGACGCCTTCTCGCGCGCCGACGTCGCCGCCGCGCTGAAGCTCCTGCCGCCGGGCGGCCACGTCGTCTCGACCCTCGGCGGCGCCGCGACCGACGGCCGCCAGGTGGACGACGCAGGCAACATCAACGTCATCGATGCGGCGGCCGGCAGGGCGAGCCGCTTCGTCCTCGTCACCGCGATCGGGTGCGGCGAGATGGCGCCGTTCCGATCGGAGCGGGCGATCGCCGCCTTTGGCGCAGTGGTCGACGCCAAGACGCGGGCGGAGGAGCATCTCCGGCGCGTGATCCCTTCGGCGACGATCCTCCGCCCCGGCGGACTCCGCCACGAGCCGGCGACCGGGCGGGCCTTCCTCAGCGCGGACCCCGAGATCCACGGCTTCGTCACGCGCGAGGACCTCGCCCGGCTGATCGCCGGCGTGCTCGGCGATCCGGCAACGGCGGGGCAAGCCTTCGCCGCCGTCGACGCGGCCACCGCCCGCGCGCCGCGCCCGGTCGCGCCGTTCCCCTTGCGGACCTTCCCCCGGTAGAGGCATCCGGCGCCGCCGCGACGGACGCCGCGATCTTTCTTTGACGCGCAGCAAAGAAGCTGGCCGCCGCGCCGGGCTACGGTTCCCCGCATGGTGGGCCGGATCCCGGAGAACGCGAGAATGCAGGACGTCGCGCATCCCAGAGCCGGCCGGATCCTCGGCATGAGCACCGTGGCGTTCACGGTGTGCTTCTCCGCCTGGACCATCTTCGCCATCATCGGCATCCGGATCCGCGAGGAGCTCGGCCTCAGCGAGGCGCAGTTCGGCCTGCTCGTCGGCACGCCGATCCTCACCGGCTCGCTGATCCGCGTCCCGCTCGGCATCTGGACGGACCGCTACGGCGGCCGGCTCGTCTTCACGCTCACGATGCTCGCCGCGGCGATCGCGACGTTCCTCCTCTCCTATGCCGAAACCTATCCGCAGATCCTTCTTGCGGCGCTCGGCGTCGGCATCGCCGGCGGGTCCTTCGCAGTGGGCGTCGCCTATGTGTCGCGCTGGTATCCGAAGGAGAAGCAGGGCATGGCCCTCGGCGTCTTCGGCGCCGGCAATGTCGGCTCGGCGGTCACCAAGTTCCTCGCGCCCTTCGTGCTGGTCGCGCTCGGCTGGCAGGCGGTGGCGCAGATCTGGGCCGCCGCCCTGGTGGTCATGGCGGTGGTGTTCTGGCTCCTCGCCAAAGACGATCCCGTCACCGTCGAGCGGCGCCGCGCCGGCATCGCGCCGAAGAGCGCGTGGCTCGAGCTCGCGCCGCTGAAGAGCATCCAGATCTGGCGATTCTCGCTCTACTATTTCTTCGTGTTCGGCGCGTTCGTCGCGCTGGCGCTCTGGCTGCCGCAATATCTCATCAACGTCTACGGCCTCGGCATCGAGACGGCCGGCATCATCGCCGCATTCTTCTCGGTGCCGGCATCGCTCTTCCGCGTCTATGGCGGGCACCTCTCCGACACCTACGGGGCGCGACGGGTGCTCTACTGGACCTTCCTGGTCTCGGTCGCCGCGACGTTCATCCTCTCCTACCCGCCGACCGACTATGTCGTGCACGGCGCCAGGGGCACGATGGCCTTCCACGTCGAGATGGGCCTGGTGCCGTTTGTCGCGATCATCTTCGTGCTCGGCTTCTTCATGGCGCTCGGCAAGGCGGCCGTCTACAAGCACATCCCGGTCTACTATCCCGAGCACGTGGGCTCCGTCGGCGGCCTGGTCGGCATGATCGGCGGCCTCGGCGGCTTCGTCCTGCCGATCCTGTTCGGCGTCCTTCTCGATCTCACCGGCCTGTGGACGAGCTGCTTCATGCTGCTGTTCGTCATCGTTGCCGGCTCTCTCGTCTGGATGCACGTGACGATCCGCCAGATGGAGCGCGCCGCGGCCACCGCGGAGCTCGCGAAGCTGCCGCCGTTTCCCGAGATGCAGGGCATGCCCGAGCCGGTGCTCGCGCCGCGTATCGAGCG
>JBIQKL010000005.1:68565-79608 GCA_044506555.1 Hyphomicrobiales bacterium
GCCGTCGGCATCGGCTACGCCGTCCAGAACCCGGACACGCCCTACATCGTCCTCCTCCTGCTGGCGTTGCTCTGCGGCTTCGGCGGCGGCAACTTCGCCTCCTCCATGGCCAACATCTCGTTCTTCTTCCCGAGGGCGGAGAAAGGCAACGCGCTCGCCCTCAATGCCGGGCTCGGCAACCTCGGCGTCAGCGTCGTCCAGTTCGTCGTGCCGCTGGTCATCACGGCGAGCGTCTTCGGCTGGTTCGGCGGCGACCCGCAGACCGTGGCGGGACCGACAGGGCCGACGCCGCTGTGGCTCCAGAATGCCGGGTTCGTGTTCGTGCCGTTCATCGCGATCTCGGCCTTCGCCTCATGGTTCGGCATGAACGACATCGCCTCGGCGCGCGCCTCCTTCGCCGAGCAGGCGGTGATCTTCGAGCGCCGCCACACCTGGATCATGTGCTGGCTCTACACCGGCACCTTCGGCTCCTTCATCGGCTACTCGGCGGCGTTCCCGCTGCTCAGCGCGATGCTGTTCCCCGACGTCAACGCGCTCCAGTTCGCCTTCCTCGGCCCGCTGGTCGGCGCCCTCTCTCGCTCCGGCACCGGCTGGGTCGCCGACCGCTTCGGCGGCGCCCGGGTCACCCTCTGGGTCTTCGTCCTGATGACGGCCGGGACCGGCGGCGTCCTGTGGTTCATCGGGATGAAGGACGTGGCCGGCGCGTATTGGGGCTTCTTCGCCTCCTTCCTCGTCCTCTTCTTCGCGACCGGCGTCGGCAATGCCTCGACGTTCCAGATGATCCCCGCGATCAGCACCCGCGAGATGGACCGGCTGATGCCCGACGCCGACCCGGCGGCCCGACGCCGCCAGGCCGAGAAGGAGGCCGCCGCCATCACCGGCTTCACCTCCGCCATCGCCGCCTTCGGCGCGTTCTTCATCCCCAAGGGCTTCGGCTCGTCGATCGCGATGACCGGCGGCGCCGAGGTCGCGCTCTGGGGCTTCCTCGCCTTCTACGTGATCTGCCTCGCCGTCACCTGGGTCGTCTACGCCCGCCCGGGCGGCCTCCTCCACGACGTCGAGCGCGCCCTCCGCTCGGCCCGCGTAGCCACCGCCACCTGACGGGAGCCAAAAGGCCTCATGTCCCAGTTCCTCGACCGCCTGACCTTCTTCCGGAAGAACGTCGGCAGCTTCTCGAACGGCCATGGCGTGGTCACGGCGGAGGATCGCTCCTGGGAGGACGGCTACCGCCAGCGCTGGCAGCACGACAAGATCGTGCGCTCGACGCACGGCGTGAACTGCACCGGTTCGTGCTCGTGGAAGATCTATGTCAAGGGCGGCATCGTTACCTGGGAGACGCAGCAGACCGACTATCCGCGGACCCGTCCCGACCTGCCGAACCACGAGCCGCGCGGATGCGCGCGCGGCGCCTCCTATAGCTGGTACCTCTATTCCGGCGCACGGGTGAAGTATCCGATGATCCGCGGCCGCCTGCTCCGGCTGTGGCGCGCGGCGCGCGCCGGGCTCCCGCCGGTCGCCGCCTGGGCGTCGATCGTGGAAAGCCCGGACAAGCGGAAGTCCTACACCGCGATCCGCGGCCATGGCGGGTTCGTCCGCGCGACATGGGACGAGGTCAACGAGATCATCGCCGCCGCCAACGCCTATACGGTACGGAAGCATGGCCCGGACCGCGTCATCGGCTTCTCGCCGATCCCGGCCATGTCGATGGTCTCCTACGCCGCGGGCGCGCGCTACCTGTCGCTGCTCGGCGGCGTCTGCATGTCGTTCTACGACTGGTACTGCGACCTGCCGCCGGCAAGCCCCCAGACCTGGGGCGAACAGACCGATGTCCCGGAGAGCGCCGACTGGTACAACGCCGGCTTCATCATCGTCTGGGGCTCCAACGTCCCGCAGACGCGCACGCCCGATGCGCACTTCTACACCGAGGTCCGCTACAAGGGCACCAAGAGCGCCGTCGTCAGCCCCGACTATGCCGAGGCGACCAAGTTCGCCGACATCTGGCTGAACCCCAAGCAGGGGACGGATGCCGCGCTGGCGCTGGCCATGGGCCACGTCATCCTCCGCGAGTACCATCTCGAGCGGCAGGTGCCGTACTTCGCCGATTATGCGCGACGCTACACCGACATGCCGTTCCTCGTCCGCCTCGCCGAGCGCGACGGGCGTTACGTGCCCGACCGCCTGCTCCGCGCCTCGGAACTGCCGGGCGGCCTCGGCGAGTCCAACAACCCCGAATGGAAGACGGTGGCGATCGACGAGACCACCGGCGCGGTGGTCGCCCCGCTCGGCTCGGTCGGCTATCGCTGGGGCGAGACCGGCAAGTGGAACCTCGAGGAGAGGGACGGGCAGGGGAGAGACACCCGCCTTCGGTTGACGCTCGCCGCGCCCGATGCGGAGATCGCGGCGGTCGACTTCCCCTATTTCGGCGGCCGGGCGACGGAGCATTTCGTCGCTACCGACCACGGCGAGATCCTGACCCGGAACGTGCCCGTCCGCACCATCGCGGCGGCCGATGGCAGTTCGGTGAAGGTCGCGACGGTCCACGACCTGATGATGGCCAACTACGGCATCGACCGCGGCCTCGGCGGCGACAATGTCGCGTCCTCCTACGATGACGACGTGCCCTTCACGCCGGCCTGGGCGGAGCGCATCACCGGCGTCAAGCGCGAGGCGATCGTCACCGTCGCCCGCGAGTTCGCCACCAACGCCGAGAAGACCAACGGCCGCTCGATGATCATCATCGGCGCCGGCATGAACCACTGGTACCACATGGACATGGGGTACCGCGGGGTCATCAACCTCCTGGTGTTCTGCGGCGCGGTCGGCCAGTCCGGCGGCGGCTGGTCGCACTATGTCGGGCAGGAGAAGCTCCGCCCGCAGACCGGCTGGACGCCGCTCGCCTTCGGGCTCGACTGG
Organism: Hyphomicrobiales bacterium; assembly: GCA_044506555.1. Classification (GTDB taxonomy): domain Bacteria; phylum Pseudomonadota; class Alphaproteobacteria; order Rhizobiales; family Kaistiaceae; genus Bauldia. The sequence goes on from JBIQKL010000005.1 coordinate 71,479, forward strand.
TCGCGGCCGCCGCGCCAGCAGAACTCGACGTCGTTCTTCTACGCCCACACCGACCAGTGGCGCTACGAGACGCTGACCGCTGCGGAAATCCTCTCCCCGACGGCGCCGGAAGGCGACTGGGAGACCAGCTTCATCGACTACAACGTCCGGGCCGAGCGGATGGGCTGGCTGCCCTCGGCGCCGCAGCTCCGCCAGAACCCGCTCGACATCGCGGGCGCCGCCGAGGCGGCCGGCCTCGACGCGAAGGACTATGTCGCCGGCGGCCTCAAGTCGGGAGTGTTGCAACTCGCCTGCGAGGACCCCGACGACCCGGCGAACTGGCCGCGCAACATGTTCGTGTGGCGCTCGAACATCCTCGGCTCCTCGGGCAAGGGCCACGAATACTTCCTCAAGCACCTGCTCGGCACCCGCCACGGCGTCATGGGCAAGGATCTCGGCGCCGAGGGCGCCGTCCGCAATCGCGAGGTCGTCTGGCACGAACACGCGCCGGAGGGGAAGCTCGACCTCCTCGTCACCCTCGACTTCCGGATGTCGACGACCTGCGTCTACTCCGACATCGTCCTGCCGACCGCCACCTGGTACGAGAAGAACGACCTCAACACCTCCGACATGCATCCCTTCATCCACCCGCTGTCGGCGGCGACCGACCCGGCGTGGGAATCGCGCTCGGACTGGGAGATCTACAAGGGGATCGCCGAGGCCTTCTCGGAGGTGGCGCCGGAAGTGCTCGGTGTCGAGCGGGACGTGGTGATGACCCCGATCCAGCACGACACGCCCGGCGAGATCGCCCAGCCCTTCGACGTCCTCGACTGGAAGCGCGGCGAGGTCGATCCGATCCCCGGCCGGACCATGCCGGCGGTATCGGTCGTCACCCGTGACTACCCGGGGCTTCACGCCCGCTTCACTGCGCTTGGTCCGCTCCTGAGCGAGATCGGCAACGGCGGCAAGGGCATCGCCTGGAAGACCGGCCACGAGGTCGAGGCGCTCGCCGCGCTGAACGGCGTGCATCACGACGGGCCGGCGAAGGGTCTCCCCAGGATCGACACCGACATCGACGCGACCGAGGTGATCCTCATGCTCGCCCCCGAGACCAACGGCGAGGTCGCGGTGAAGGCGTGGGAGGCGCTGTCGAAGTTCACGGGCCGCGAGCACGCCCATCTCGCCCTCCCCAAGGAGGACGAGAAGATCCGCTTCCGCGACATCCAGGCCCAGCCACGGAAGATCATCTCGTCGCCGACCTGGTCGGGGATCGAGAGCGAGAAGGTCTGCTACAACGCCGGCTACACCAACGTCCACGAGCTGATCCCGTGGCGGACGCTCACCGGCCGCCAGCAGCTCTACCAGGACCATCTCTGGATGCGGGCCTTCGGCGAGGGCTTCGTCACCTGGAAGCCGCCGGTCGACCTCAAGACCATCCCGGGCGTCAAGGACATGCGGCCGAACGGGCACCGCGAGATCGTCCTCAACTTCATCACGCCCCACCAGAAATGGGGCATCCACTCCACCTACACCGACAACCTTCTGATGCTGACGCTCAACCGCGGCGGCCCGGTCGTGTGGATCTCGGAGACCGACGCGAAGACCGCCGGGATCGTCGACAACGACTGGGTCGAGGTCTTCAACGCGAACGGGGCGCTCACCGCCCGGGCCGTCGTCTCGCAGCGCGTCAAGGCGGGGATGATGATGATGTACCACGCGCAGGAGAAGATCGTGAACACGCCGGGCTCCGAGCTCACCGGCAACCGCGGCGGCATCCACAACTCGGTGACCCGCACGGTGCTCAAGCCGACGCACATGATCGGCGGCTACGCCCAGCAAGCCTATGGCTTCAACTACTACGGCACCGTGGGATCGAACCGCGACGAGTTCATCGTCGTCCGCAAGATGGCGCGCGTCGACTGGCTCGAAGAGCCGCTTGCGGCGGCCGAGTGAGGGAGAGTCCAGAGATGAAGATCCGTGCCCAGATCGCGATGGTACTGAACCTCGACAAGTGCATCGGCTGCCACACCTGCTCGGTCACCTGCAAGAACGTCTGGACCAATCGCGAGGGTGTCGAATACGCCTGGTTCAACAACGTCGAGACCAAGCCCGGCGTCGGCTATCCCCGCGAGTGGGAGAACCAGCGCAAGTGGAACGGCGGCTGGCGGCGGAAGCGGAGCGGCGCGATCGAGCCGCGGATGGGCGCCAAGTGGCGCATCCTCGCCAACATCTTCGCCAACCCCGACCTGCCCGAGATCGACGACTACTACGAGCCCTTCACCTTCGACTACCAGCACCTGCACACGGCGAAGGAATCGAAGGCGTTCCCCACCGCCCGTCCGCGTTCGCTGATCAGCGGCGAGCGCATGGAGAAGATCGAGTGGGGCCCCAACTGGGAGGAGATCCTCGGCGGCGAGTTCGAGAAGCGCTCTAAGGACGTCAACTTCGAGGGCGTCCAGAAGGAGATCTACGGGCAGTTCGAGAACACCTTCATGATGTACCTGCCGCGGCTCTGCGAGCACTGCCTCAACCCGGCCTGCGTCGCGGTGTGCCCCTCGGGGGCGATCTACAAGCGCGAGGAGGACGGTATCGTCCTGATCGACCAGGACAAGTGCCGCGGCTGGCGGATGTGCGTCTCCGGATGCCCGTACAAGAAGGTCTACTACAACTGGTCGTCGGGAAAATCCGAGAAGTGCATCTTCTGCTTCCCGCGCATCGAGGCGGGACAGCCGACGGTGTGCTCCGAGACCTGCGTCGGCCGCATCCGCTATCTCGGCGTGGTGCTCTATGATGCCGACGGCATCGCGGCGGCGGCGGCGACCGCCGAAGAGCAGGACCTCTACGAGGCGCAGCTCAAGCTCTTCCTCGACCCGCGCGACCCGGCAGTGATCGCGCAGGCCCGGGCCGACGGCGTGCCGGACGCCTGGCTCGAGGCCGCGAGGCACTCGCCGATCTGGAAGATGGCGATGGAGTGGAAGGTCGCCTTTCCGCTCCACCCGGAATATCGCACGCTGCCGATGGTCTGGTACGTGCCGCCGCTCTCGCCGATCCAGTCGGCGGCGGCTGCCGGCAAGATGGGACTCGACGGCGACATGCCGGACGTCCGCTCGCTCCGCATCCCGCTCCGCTACCTCGCCAACCTCCTCACCGCGGGCAAGGAGGAGCCGGTCGCGCTCGCCCTCGAGCGGATGCTCGCCATGCGGAGCTACATGCGGGCGAAGACCGTCGACGGGCGCCTCGACGAGCGCGTCGCCGAGCGCGTCGGACTCAGCGGCCGTGCGATCGAGGAGATGTACCAGGTGATGGCCATCGCCAACTACGAGGACCGCTTCGTCATCCCCACGGCGCATCGCGAATGGAGCGAGGACGCCGCCGACCTCCGCGGCTCGTGCGGCTTCTCCTTCGGCAACGGCTGCTCCGGCGGCACCAGCGAGCCGAACCTGTTCACGACGCGGCGCACCGGCCGGGCCAGCAACCCGATGGAGATCGTATGATGGCGACGACCTTCAAGGCTCTCTCCGCGCTTCTCTCCTATCCGGACGGAACGCTTCAGGACGCGGCCGGCGACATTGTCGCGGTCGTCCGCGCCGAGGGCCTCGTCGCCGGGCCCGTCCTGGCTGGGCTCGAGGCGTTCGTCGGCGAGCTCGCGGCGGCCGAGCTCATCGACCTCCAGGAGCGCTACGTCGACCTCTTCGATCGGAGCCGGCGCCACTCCCTCCACCTCTTCGAGCACGTCCACGGCGAGAGCCGCGACCGCGGGCAGGCGATGGTCGACCTGGCCGCGCTCTACGAGAAGGGCGGGCTCATGCTCGCCGGGAACGAGCTGCCCGACTACCTGCCGCTGTTCCTCGAATACCTCTCGACCCGCCCGCTCGACGAGGCGCGGGCGGTGCTCGCCGATGCGCTGCATATCGTCGTCGCGCTCGAGGAGCGTCTCGCCGCCCGGCACCCCGGCTATGCCGCCGTGCTTGCGGCCATACGAAGTGCCGCCGGCGAGCAGGCGGCGGCACGGCCCGAGGGCGCCGATCCCGTTGACGAGACCGAAGGCGACCTCGCCGCGCTCGACGCTGCGTGGGAGGAGAGCGCGGTGACGTTCGGGCCCGGCGAGCAGCTCGACGGCTGCTCCGTCGACCGGCTCAGGATCCAGATGCGCGCCGGAAGCCGCGATGCGCGGCAGGCCGGCGCCTAGGGAGAACGCGCATGTCCGCCTCGCTCAACGGCATCGTCTTCGGCTGGTATCCCTATCTCTGCCTGACGGTGTTCCTGCTCGGCAGCCTGATCCGCTTCGACCGCGAGCAATATTCGTGGCGGAGCGGGTCGTCGCAACTTCTCCGCCGCCGCCAGCTTCGCTGGGGCTCGAACCTCTTCCACGTCGGCATCCTGATGATCTTCGCCGGCCACTTCGTCGGCCTCCTGACGCCGATCGCGGTGTTCGACATGCTCGGCGTCAGCCACGGCTTCAAGCAGGGGCTCGCCATCACCGCCGGGGGCATCGCCGGCGTGATGTGTTTCGTCGGCATTGCCCTCCTCGCCCACCGCCGGCTGTTCGACCCCCGCATCCGGGCGACGTCGAGCTACGGCGACATCGTCATCCTCCTGCTCCTGTGGGTACAGCTCACGCTTGGCCTCGCGACGATCTTCGTCTCGCTCGAGCACATGGACGGGCACGAGATGGTGAAGTTCATGAACTGGGCGCAGGGGATCATGACGCTCGACCCGTCGGCGGCGTCGTACATCGCCGACGTCCACCCGGTGTTCAAGGCGCACATCTTCCTCGGGCTGACGATCTTCCTCGTCTTCCCCTTCACGCGCCTCGTCCACATCTGGAGCGCGCCGGTCTGGTACCTCGGACGCCGTGGCTACCAGGTCGTCCGCACCCGTCCCCGCCCCGATCCCCGTCCCGCGGAGTAGCCCCATGGTCACGCTCGTCATCGATCACGACGCGAAACGCGCCGGCAGCCATCCGCACCAGCACCGTCCCGCGCCGCGGGACACCGCTCCCTCGCCGGAGCGGGTGGCGATGTCGCCGGTCATCGTCAACGGCGTCGCCATCCCGCGGAAGGCGATCGCGGCCGAGGTGCAGAACTTCCCCGCCGCCAATCCCGGCGCGAGCTGGAGGGCGGCGACGGAGGCCCTCGTCATCCGCGAGCTCCTCCTCCAGGAGGCGCGCCGCCTTGGCATCGCGCTCACCCAGCGGCGCGACCGGGACGGCCGGTGCGAGACCGAGGAGGATGCGCTGGTCCGCGCCCTTCTCGAGCGCCAGATCACGGTGCCGGAGGCCGACGAGGCGACGCTCCGCCGCTTCTACGACAATAATCTCCACCGCTTCGTATCGGCGCCGCTCTACGAGGCCGACCATATCCTGATCGCGGCCCGCCGCGACGATGCCGCCGGCTTCGCCGCCGCACGCGACAAAGCGGCGGCGCTGGCGACGATCCTCGCCGCGGACCCCGACCGCTTCGCGGCGCTCGCCCGCGCGCATTCCACCTGTCCCTCCGCCGGGGTCGGCGGCAATCTCGGCCAGATCGGCCCCGGCGAGACGACGCTCGAGTTCGAGGCGGCGCTCGCCGCGCTCCCCGTCGGCGCGGTCTCGGGCCCGGTCGAGACCCGCTACGGCGTCCATCTCATCCGTCTCCGGCGGCGGATCGAGGGCCGGCAACTGCCCTTCGAGGCGGTGCGCGAGCGGATCGCCGTATACCTCGACGACCATGTCCGCCGGCAGGCGAGCGCGCAGTATCTCGCGCTGCTCGTCGGGAGGGCCGATATCCAGGGCATCGTGCTGGCGGGCGCCGACTCGCCGCTGGTCCAGTGAGCGCCGCGATGCTGGGCCGTCTCATCGATTCGCTCGACGATCCGGCGGTCGCGTCTGTGGTGCTCGCTGCGCTCGACGACCCGACGCTCCGCGCCCGTCTCGACGCGGCTGCGGACGCTGCCGGCGTGCCCTCCGCCGAGGTCCTTGCCTCCATCGTCCGCGGCTTCGTCGAGACGGCGTCCGACGACCTCTGGACGCAGCTCATCGGCGTCATGAGCCAGAGCGACGATCCCGGTCTGGCCGCGGTCCATGCGATCCTCGCGAAGGTTCTGCCCGCGGCGCCGACGGTGACGGCATGAGCGCAGTCGCGGGCGATCGCTGCGCGGCGCGCGCCGGCACCGTCTCGTTCGAGGTCGCGCGCCGTGTGGCGCCCGGTCTCGTCCGGCCGCACGGCCGGATCGAGGCGGTGCAGCCCACCGCTGCCCGGGGCCGGGTGCTGGCGGAGGCCGTGGTCGCGCCAGGGCCGCTGCCGCCGTTCGACCAGGCCGCGATGGACGGGTACGCTGTGCGACTTGCGGGCCGTGGCGGCCTTCCCCTGATTCTGCCGGTCGCGGGGCGGACCGATGCCGGCGATGCGCCGGGGCGGCTCGTTCCCGGCACCGCTCACCGCATCATGACCGGCGCCGCCCTCCCCTGCGGCGCCGACACGGTCGTGATGCAGGAGCAGGTGGCGCGTAAGGGGGGCCTCACCCGGATCGAGGCCGATCTTCCCACCAACACCCACATCCGCCGCGCTGGAGAGGACGTGCCGCCGGGTGCCGTCGTCCTGTCGCCGGGGCGCCGCCTCGACTGGCCGGAGATCGGGCTGCTCGCCGCCTTCGGCATCGCCACGGTTTCCGTCGCCGCGCCGGTGCGGATCGCGATCCTCCCCACGGGCAGCGAGCTCCACGCCGCGGGAGCCGCGCCGGCTCCCGGCGGCATCCACGATGCCAACGGCCCGATGCTCTCGGCCCTCCTCTCGGGCGGATCGGCGGAGGTGGCGGTCCGTCGCGTCGAGGACGACGCGGCGGCACTCACCGAAGCCCTGGCCGAAGCGGCGGCGATCCATGACCTCGTCGTCACCACCGGCGGAATGGCCGCCGGCCTCGGCGACCATGTCCGCGCCGCCGTCGCGGCCGCCGGAGGCCGGCTCGAGGTCGCCGGGGTGGCGATGAAGCCGGGCAAGCCGCTCGGCCTCGGGCGGATCGGCACCGCCGGCTTCGTCGGGTTGCCCGGCAACCCGCAAGCGAGCGCCTTTGCGGCGCTGGCATTCATCCGCCCCATGATCGCCGTGCTCGCGGGCGCGGCGGCGCCCGCGCCGCAGGTGGCCACGCTGGCATTCGGTGGGGACGGCCGGGCCGGGCGGGTCGAGCTGGCGCCGGTGCGGCTTTCCGTCGAGCATGGACGGCCCGTCGCCTGCCGGAGCGGCCCGGCGGGGTCGCACCGCATGATGCCGATGGCGGACGCCGACGCGGTCGCCATCGTGCCGGACACGGCCGAGGCCGGGACGACCGTCGAGGTCCTTCCGTTCGGCCGCTGGCAGGAAGGATGAGCGAGATGACACAGGCGCAACAGCAGGTTTCCGACCCCCGGCAGCCGATCACGGCGATCGTCTACGAAGACGGCGTCGCGTTCGAGGCCTTTCTCGAAACCGAGACGGCGGCGATGGCGGTCGATGGGCTCCGCCTCGCGGGGCTGATCCACCAGAGCCGGCCGAATGCCGACCGGCGGAAATGCGACCTCTACGTGAAAGATCTCGCGACTGGCGAAGTCCACAGCATATCGGATGACCGCGGGCCGCATGCGCGCGGCTGCATGCTGAATACTGACAGCCTATTGCGCGCAGGCGAGGCCGCCCGGCGCAGCCTGTCGCCCCGGATCGATCTGCTGGTGCTCTGCAAGTTCGGCAAGACCGAAGCTGCCGGCGGCGGTCTTCGCAGCCTGGTCTCCACCGCGCTTGAACTCTCGGTCCCCGTCCTGATCGGCGTGCCGGCGGTCAATCTCGATGCGTTCCGTATCTTCTCCGGAGGCATGGCGCACGAGATCGATTTCTCGACGTGTGCAGCCGCCGCAGGATTCCGGTTTCCGGCATCCGATACGCCGGCCCCCGGTATCGGTTCAGGCCCGCCGTAAAGCGGCGTGGCGCGCGCTCCCCTCATCGCGGCGCGCGCCGGCACGGCCGTCGTGGGGGAGGACCCGAAGGCGGAACCCCTCGCCTGGTGGATGGCCGATCGCGCCCTTTCGTGGCGGACGGGCTGGTCGCCGGTTGTTCCGGTGCTCGCCGGCCAGATCCACGCGTCCGTTCTGCGCACCGGACCCGATCGCCGCCGCGGCCACCCGGGCACAGATGGGTTCGAGCG
>JBIQKL010000087.1:0-10473 GCA_044506555.1 Hyphomicrobiales bacterium
CCGTGCCCGCCGCCTGGTTGATGTCGCCGGTCACCCCGTTGCCGGAGAAGTTGCCCGACGCCTGGTTGCCGAAGCCCTCGACGCCGTTGCCCGAGACCAGGCCCGCGGCCTGGTTGAAGTCACCCGTGACCGCATTGCCGACGCCGGTGCCCGAAGCCTGGTTGCCGGTGCCCTCAACCAGGTTGCCCGAGCCCGTGCCCGCCGCCTGGTTGATGTCGCCGGTCACCCCGTTGCCGGAGAAGTTGCCCGACGCCTGGTTGCCGAAGCCGGTCACTGCATTTCCGGAGACGTTGCCGAAGGCGGCGTTGAAGTCCCCTTCCACGAGGTTTCCGGACAGGTTGCCGACCACGGTGTTGAGGTCGCCTGTGACGGCATTGCCCGAGCCGTTCCCCGAAGCCGAATTGAAATCGCCATCGACCAAGTTGCCGGAGAGATTGCCCGACACCGTGTTGAGATCGCCCGTGACGAAATTGCCCGACAGGTTGCCCGACACAGTGTTGAAGTCGCCGGTGATGAAATTGCCGGAGAAATCGCCGAAGGCGGTGTTGAAACTGCTGCCGAGGAAGTTCCCCGAGCCGAAGCCGACCGCCGTGTTGCCGTCGCCCGATATATTATTGCCGGACAGGTTCCCGACGGCCGTGTTGGTGCTGCCATCGACAGAATTGCCAGAACCATCGCCAAACACGTGGTTGAACGAGGCACCGTCGCCATATTCGTTGCCGGAGCCGTTTCCGATCACCGTGTTGCTGAGGACGGCATTGCCGGCATCGTTGCCCGAGCCGTTCCCGATGATCGTGTTGCCGGCGAAGCCGTTCCCGTTGTCCGTCGCCGAACCGCTGCCGAACACGCTGTTGCCGATAAAGCCCGTGCCGTTGTCATTGCCGGAGCCTATGCCGACGATGTTGTTGCCGGCCGCCCCCGCTCCGTTGTTGTTCCCCGAGCTGTCGCCGACAATTGAGTTGTCGATGAACCCGGCACCGTTGTTGTTGCCGGAACCATCGCCAAAGATCCCGTTCGCCAGCGAAGCCGCGCCGTTGCCGTTGCCCGAACCGATGCCGACGATGCTGTTACCAGCGAAGCCTGCGCCGTTCTCGTTCCCGGACTGAGCGCCGAGCACGCTGTTGCCAACGAAGCCCGCGCCGTTTTCGTTGCCTGAGCCGTTGCCGAATACGTTGTTTCCAACGGCGCCTGCAGCGTTGCTATTGCCGGAACCGTCACCGACGACGTTGTTGCTGACGAAGCCGAGCCCATTGTCGCTGCCCGACCCGTCGCCGATGACCGTGTTCCCGACGAAACCGGCGCCGTTGCTGTTTCCGGAATCGTTGCCGAAAATGCTGTTATTGATCGCACCGGCAGCGTTGTCGTTGCCTGATTCGTTGCCGATGATCGTATTGTTTACAAATCCAAGGCCGTTGTTGTTTCCAGACTCATTGCCATGAATGTTGTTGTATTGGAACAGCGCAGCGTTGTTATTTCCTGATCCATTACCGATGATGTTATTGAATTGCGCCCCGGTTCCAACAACGAATCCGGTGCTGCCGTTCCCGTTGCCGGAATCGTTTCCGATAATCACGTTGTTATTGAAGAAGGCACCGTTCTCGTTGCCCGATCCAGTGCCGACGATGCTGTTGAAATTGAAGCCAGCGCCGTTGTCGTTACCTGAGTCGTTGCCGGTTATGACGTTGCCCTGGCCGGCGCCGATGAAATCAACATCAAACGGAAAGAGCGAAACGCCAAGGCTGGGCGTGTTGCCATTGCCGGAGTTGTTACCGGTGATGACATTGTCATGCCAACCCGATGCGGAGAAGCCTAGGAGGCTATCGCTATTGTCGTTGCTTGAGTTGTTTCCCGTAACGACATTGCCTGTAGTCCCGTAGACCCCAGCCCCGCCAGGTAGGGCCAGAACGCCGCTGCTCACGTTGTTGCCGTTGTGAGAGTCGGAGCCGGTAATGACATTGTCGAGGCAACCGTTGTTGGTGGTGCTGCCTCCTGAGTTGGTGCCAGTGACCGTGTTGCCGTTGCCCGGCGTACACGCCGCCAGCGCGGTGCCCGTGCCCCCCATTGTCCCGAATGCGACTGCGAGCGCGACGAGCGCCGTGCTTGCGAGGAGGCCCCGCACGAGCGGCCTGGCGCTCCGAACCGCCGACATTTCCGTCCGCCGAGCGCCGACGATGCAAGCGCCACGCGCCGTGTCATGAATTCCCTGCATGGATAACCCCCAAATTTTCCGCGCAGAGCGGAAAACACGCTCCCAGAACAGCCGATTCGTACCCTTGCCGCGGGCAACTGACAACTAAGGAATGCATATTGCAACCACGTTTGGGGAACCCTGTAGCCTTTCTGCAATACCGGTTGTCGCATCCCCGCCCCATGAGCGGGCGCCGTCACCGGCCCATCGAAGCGCCGGAGCCCGTTTCAGCGAACTGATAAGACACGTCATTTTGTGCTCATTAATGCATTTGTAACGAGCCAAAACCGCCATGCGCATGGCGATTTTTTCACGCGTAAAGGTACCTTTTATACCCTATTTGGGGTATTCAATACGGATCGCCATACAACCCCCGGCGAACCCAATAATTTCGCTTGGGGTACTTCGCCCCCCTGCCGCCTCGGCTTCACGCGCGCCGATCCGATCGCAGCGTGATTCGCCGCCCGGTCCGGCCGGAAAAAAGTCTTGTGTTTGTCGGGATTTGGCCGGACCGGACGGTTGCAATCCGGCATCGGTCCGTGCGAACTACGGGATCATTTCCGCAGGTTATGCATTTGTATCTCGCCTCGATTTATCGCAACGACGCGGTGCGCAGCGACTTTCTGCCACAGGCCAACCCGAAGACCCGGTCCGACGCGGGGGGTTCGATCGCGATCGGCTAACAGGTGAATGTTGGATCTTCTGCAGCAGCGACTTCTGGAGTGCCAGGATGCCGTCTATGCGGCCGCACGGGGCGCGAGCGACTGGGACTCTTTCACGGGGCAGCTGGCCTCCGCCCTGCCCGGAACCAAGATCGCGATCGAATCGAAGCCTCAGAGCCGCGGGGAAGCGCCCCGCGTGATCGCTTCGGGCTACGACCAGAAGCTCATCGACGCATACGTGTCGCACTATTCGAAGATCAATCCCTGGGCGCCTTACGTCGAGCGCATGCCCCTGCTCGTTCCTGAAATCAGCGACGCGGTGTTCCCCTCCTCGCTCTTCCGGCACCATGAATTCTACACCGGCTTCATCGAGCCGGCGGGCAATGCCGAAAGCGCCGCCTTCATGAAGCTGTTCCACGACAGCCAGCGCCATTCGGCCATCACCGTGCACTACGGGGCGTCGGTCGCGGAGGCCTATAACCAGATCGTCCCGCACTTCCTTTCCCAATTGGCCCCCCACCTCCGCAACGCCGTTGCGATAAGCGTCGAGATCAACGCGGCGCGAAAGCCGACGAACGTCATCAGCGGGCTGGTGCACCAGTTCCAGGCGGCGGCATTTCTGCTCGACGGCTCCGGAAGCGTCCAGGAAACCAACCGGCGCGCCGACGAGCTCCTCGAGCAGGGGACGGTCGTGGCGCCGACGGGGAACGGCCGGCTCCGGATCGCCAACACGCTGGCGCAGGCCAGGCTCAACCGGGCGCTCACGGTGGAGGACGGATCGACCGGCGGGGCGCCGGCCACGGGCCCATCGGCCTGGCGGTTCCTGGAGTTCCCCTACCGGGTCTCCGACCCGCGGCTGGGCTGGCTGCCGGCGAACACCAAGTGGGTGATCGCCCTGTTCGGCTCGTCCCACGTCAGCGCGCTGGCGGCCGTGCGGACCGAGGAATTCGGCCTCACGCGGCAGGAGACCAGGGTGGCGATGTCCCTGGTCGACGGGCTCACTGTCAAGGAGATCGCGGAGACCTTCGGGATCTCCTACGACACCGTCCGGAAGCATCTGAAGTCGATCTTCGGCAAGACGAAGACCCACCGCCAGGTCGAACTGGTGGCGCGGCTCGTGGCATCCCCGACGAATGCGTCGGACGGAAGCTCCTAGGTCCGACCGCCCCCCTGGCCTGCCCCCTTGGAAACGTGCTCCTCCCCGAGGTCGACTTTTGTGCCTTTGGCGGATGGCGCAGAGACCGCCCGCCGACAGGCCCCCGTTCCGCGACGCTTTTCGGCTTGGCCGGAAGGGCCGGAAGCCGCTAGTCATGCCGGCGGCGCGAGGATCGCGGGGCGGCAATGCTGGATACGGCGATACACAGCTTCGTCACGCTGTTCGTGACGACGGACCCGGTCGGCCTGGTGCCGATCTTCATCGCCCTCGCCGGGCGGCACAGCGTCGCCGACCAGCGCTACATCGCGCTTCGGGCGGTGATCGTCGGCGGCATCGTCCTCATCGCCTTCGCGGTTCTCGGCGACGCGATCCTCGGCTTCTTCGGCGTCACCATCCCGGCCTTCGAGGTCGCCGGCGGCCTCCTCCTCTTCGTCATCGGCTTCCAGATGGTGTTCAGCCAGGGCGACGCGAAGAGCCAGGGCCCGTCGGCGCCCCCCGCGCTCGCCGACCTGACCCAGATGGCGGTGTTCCCGCTCGCCATCCCGATGATCTCCGGGCCGGGAACGATCTCGGCCACGGTGCTGCTCGCCAGCAACGAGGATCACGCCGTGCCGGAGCGGATCGTGCTCATCGTCGTCATCCTGGTCCTGATGGCGATCACCTACGCGGCGATGCTCCTCGCCCATCCGATCAACCGGATCCTCGGCGCCACCGGACGGGTGGTCATCACCCGGCTGCTCGGCATCATCCTCGCGGCCATGGCGATCGATTTCACCGTCCGCGGCATGACCAGCATCGTGGGGACGATGAGCCGGGCCGTGGCCGGGACCTGAAGGCTGTCGGGGACCTAGAACGGGATCTCGTCGTCGAGTTCCTCGGCGTAGGAACCGCCGCCGCCGGCGGCGCCACCGCCGCTACGGCGCGCGCCGCCCGTGCTCTCCATCGGCGAGGACCGGCCGAAGTCGCTGCCCCGGTCGCTCGCCCCACCGCCTTCGCCACGGCTGTCGAGCAACGTCAGCTCGCCGCGGAAGCGGGTCAGCACCACCTCGGTCGTGTAACGGTCCTGGCCGCTCTGGTCCTGCCACTTGCGGGTCTGGAGCTGGCCCTCGACATAGACCTTGGATCCCTTCTTCAGGTACTGCTCCGCGATCTTGGCAAGGTTCTCGTTGAAGATCACGACGTTGTGCCACTCGGTGCGCTCCTGACGCTCGCCGGTGTTCTTGTCGCGCCAGTTCTCCGAGGTCGCGATCCGGAGATTGACCACCGGGGCGCCGGAATTCAGCCGCCGCACCTCGGGATCGCGGCCGAGATTGCCGACGAGAATGACCTTGTTGACGCTGCCCGCCATGGCGCTGTCCTTTCGTGTTCCGGTTTGCCGTGACCCTAACCCCTCCCCGGTCCGGCGTCCGGAAAAGGTCGGGTCAATCCACAGCAATCAATTCGTTCACTCTATGTTCTAGTCGTCGCGAATTCAAGAGACGCGCAGCGACGCACTCTCCGGGACACGAAACTGGCCAGGGCCGCGTGGAAGGCCATCCGACCTGGATGGCCTCTTCCGAGAGGCAACGCCTCAGGCCGGAAAACGCCGGATGCCCGGTCGGATCTTGCCGGCATTGCCGAGCTCGAGGATGTAGCCGAAGTCCTTCTCGGTATCGAGGTAGTAGTGCTCGTCTTCGTCGTAGCGGCCGCTCTGGATCACCGGATAGCCCTGCGCCGCGAAACGCTCGGCGGCGGCCTTCGCGTCGGCATAGAACAGCTTGATGTGATGCAGGCCCTCGCCGTGCTTCTCGAGGAACTCGTCGTAGATCGAGTAGCCCGAGACCGGCTGCATCAGCTCGATCTGGGTGTCGCCCGCCCAGGCGCAGGCGATGATGCAGGAATGCGTCGCCGGCTTGCCGCGATAGGTGTAGTCCCGGACCGTCTCGGGATTGAAATCCCAGATGTCCCACGGGCCGATGCGGAACACGTCCCAATGGCGGCGGAGTGCGGCGTCCAGGTCGCGCACGACATGAGCCACCTGCATGGTGGCGCCCTCCTCGAATTTCCGCATGTCCTTCCTCCTTCTCGCATGGCGGTCCGATGCCTTAGGCTGCACGCCGGCTTCGACGACGACAAGAGAGGAAATGGGAATGGCGAAGACGCCGCGGGTGCTAATTGCGGGCGAATCGTGGACGGTGCATTCGATCCACCAGAAGGGCTTCGACAGCTTCACCACCACCGAATATGCCGAGGGCGTGGGGTGGCTCCGCGCCGCGCTGGAAGGCGGCGGCTGGGAGGTGACCTATCAGCCCGCCCACGTCGCCGCGCAGCACTTTCCCGCCACGGCGGGAGAACTCGCGGCCTATGACTGCGTGATCCTCAGCGACATCGGCTCGAACACGCTGCTCCTCAACCCCGATACCTTCTTCCGCTTCAAGTCGCTCCCCAACCGGCTCGAGGCGATCCAGACCTACGTCGCCGGCGGCGGCGGGCTGGTGATGGTCGGCGGCTACATGACCTTCCAGGGCATCGACGCCAAGGCGCGCTATCACGGCTCGCCGGTCGAGGCGGCGCTTCCCGTGCTCATCTCGCCGCACGACGACCGGGTCGAGGCGCCGCAGGGGGCGGCACCGAAGGTGGCGATGAAGGATCACCCGATCGTCGCCGGCCTCGGCGGGCGCTGGCCGTCGCTGCTCGGCTACAACCGGCTGCAGGCGAAGCCCGAGGCCGAGGTGGTGGCGACTGCGGGCGGCGATCCGCTGATCGTCGCCGGCCGCTTCGGGAAGGGGCGGGCGGTCGCCTTCGCCTCGGACTGCGGTCCGCACTGGGCGCCGCCGGCGTTCGTCGAGTGGAAGGGCTATGCGCCGCTCTGGCGCCAGATCGCCGGCTGGGCCGCGGGCCGCTGAGCGAGGGTCACGGCCGCGCCCGGCGCGTCAGGATGAAGGCGGCGACGGCGGAGAGCAGCGTCGCCGCCGCATAGAACCAGATGCCGGACTGGGCGGCCGCATCGGCAAGGCCGCTGGTCTTCGCCGCGAAGATCGCGAGCGCCACGACCAGCACGTCGGCCATCGACCACTTCGACAGCACACCGACCCGCTCCACCCAGTGGAGCCGGTGCGGGACATAGGCGGCGACGTGGAGGACGAGGAGCTTCGCCGCCGGGAAGGCGATCGAGAACAGCGCGACGACGAAGGCGATCGCGATGTCGCCCTCGCGCCAGAGCCCGGCGATGACCTCGACCAGCGACGGCCGCTCGGTGAAGATCAGAAGGGATTCGAACACCGCCACCGGCAGGACGAGGCCCAAGGCGAAGCACGCCGTCGCCGCGAACAGCAGCACCGGTACGGCGATCTCGTCCAAGGACACCATTGCGATTCCAGACTGCCCGTCTTACCTGTTCGACAACAGAGACTTCGCCCCGGATGGACGCCATGAACGCCCCCGACCGCCTCAAGCTCCAAGCCATCGACGAGGAAGATCTCGCCGTCATCTCCGCCCATGTCCAGGATGCCATACTGAAAATCGGCGACATGAGCTACCTGCCCAAGGAAAAGCGATTCGCGATCGCGATGAACCGCTTCGGCTGGGAGGTGGACGGCGACGACGACGTGCATCAGCGGCGTCGCAGCGCACTTGTCTTCGACCGCGTGACCGCCGCCAAGTGCTGCCACATGCAGCGCGAGCGGCCGGAAGCCGTGCTGGAGCTGCTCGCCGTCAGCTTCGACCGCGACGATCCGGAGTCGCCGGCCGGCCACGTCACCCTCCACTTCGCCGGCGGTGCCCTGCTCCGGCTTGCGGTCGAATGCATCGAGGCCCGCCTCGCCGACCTCGGCCCGGCCTGGGCGACGGCGATGCGGCCGCATCACGTGCTCGAGGCCGATTCGGCCGAGACCGCCTGACGCGCTCCGGGCGACGCCGCGGTGGCAGTCAGGTTCAGCCGGTCCGATCCGGACTTCGAGCAGCGCTTCACGAGGCTGCTGGCGGCAAAGCGCGAGGTCGCCGAGGACGTCGAAGCTGCGGCTCGTGCCATCGTCGACGACGTCCGCCGGCGCGGCGACGCGGCGCTCCTCGACTACACCGCGCGTTTCGACCGGATCGCGCTCGCCCCCGACCGCATCCGCGTGACACGCGACGAATTCGATGCCGCCGAGGCGGCCGTCCCGGCCGAGACGCGCGCAGCGCTGACGGTCGCCCGCGACCGGATCGAGGCGTTCCACAGCCGGCAGATGCCGCAGGACGACCGCTACCGCGACGACCTCGGCGTCGAGCTCGGCATGCGCTGGACGCCGGTCGACGCCGTCGGGCTCTACGTACCGGGCGGGACCGCGGCCTACCCCAGCTCGGTGCTGATGAACGCCGTGCCGGCCAGGGTCGCGGGCGTGCCGAGGATCGCGCTGGTCGTCCCCGCGCCCGACGGCGTGCTCAATCCCCTGGTGCTCGCCGCCGCCCGCCTCGCCGGCATCGACGAGGTCTACCGTGTCGGCGGCGCGCAGGCCGTCGCCGCCCTCGCCTACGGTACCGAATCGGTCCCGCCGGTGGCCAAGATCGTCGGCCCCGGCAACGCCTACGTCGCTGCCGCCAAGCGCCTGGTCTTCGGCACCGTCGGCATCGACATGATCGCCGGGCCCTCCGAGGTGCTGGTGATCGCCGACGACGGCAACGATCCCGCCTGGATCGCCGCCGACCTGCTGGCCCAGGCGGAACATGACACCGCGGCGCAGTCGATCCTGATCACGGATTCTCCCCGTCTCGCCCACGCGATCGGGGATGCGGTCGACGCCCAGCTCGCGACGCTGCCGCGGGCCGGGATCGCCGGTGCGAGCTGGCGCGACCACGGCGCCGTGATCGGCGTCAGCGACCTTGCCGACGCCGCCGACCTCGCCAACCGGATCGCGCCGGAGCATCTCGAGCTCGCCGTCGCCGATCCCGAGGCGCTCCTGCCGTCGATCCGGAATGCCGGCGCCGTCTTCCTCGGCCGCCATACGCCGGAGGCGATCGGCGACTATGTCGGCGGGCCGAACCACGTGCTGCCGACCGCGCGCTCCGCCCGCTTCTCCTCCGGCCTCTCCGTCTTCGACTTCCTCAAGCGGACGACGCTCCTCGGGATGGGGCCGGAGCAGCTCCGAGCGCTGGCCGGGCCGGCCATCGCGCTGGCCGAGGCGGAGGGGCTCGCCGCCCATGGCCGCTCGGTCGCCATCCGGCTCAATCGATCCTGAACATGGCACGGCGGGGCACGGGCCGTCTGGTCGCCGTCGAGATCGATCCCGAATCGCTTTCCGTGACCGAAGGCTTCCTCGAGGTCGAGCGGCGCTCCGCCATCCGCGACCTGCTCGCCGACAACCGCTTCGCGCCGGGCGGGGCCCCGGGCTCCTTCAGCCTCCGGCTCTCGGTGGCCGAGAACCGGCTGGTCCTCGACATCGCCGACGACATGGACGCTCCCGTCGTCCGCCACATCCTCTCGCTGACGCCGCTCAAGCGGGTGGTGAAGGACTACTTTTTGGTCTGCGAGAGCTACTACGACGCGATCCGCACCGGCGCGCCGGCGCGGATCGAGGCGATCGACATGGGGCGGCGCGGCATCCACAATGAAGGCGCCGAGATTCTCGCCGCCCGGCTCTCCGGCAAGGTCGACCTCGATTTCGATACCGCACGGCGGCTCTTCACCCTCGTCTGCGCGCTGCGCTGGCGGCGGTGAGACCGCCGAATGTTGCGGTTCCCTTTGCAACGCCAATCGGCTACCGTCCCGCCGCCCTGAAAGGGGCCGCGGAGGCGAGCCCCCTGCCCACCCAAGGAACACATGGCCAAGGAAGAGATCATCGAATTCCCCGGAGTCGTCACTGAGCTCCTGCCCAACGCGACCTTCCGCGTGAAGCTCGAGAACGACCACGAGATCATCGCCCACACTGCCGGCCGCATGCGCAAGAACCGCATCCGCGTTCTTGCCGGCGACAAGGTCCTCGTCGAGATGACGCCCTACGACCTGACCAAGGGGCGGATCACCTACCGGTTCAAGTAGCTCGCCGGCGCCGTCCCCCGGGCGGCGCAGGAAGCGGGATGAGTCATGGCTGGACGTCTGAAACTGGTGCTCGCCTCCGGCTCGCCGCGGCGGATCGACCTGCTCGACCAGGTCGGCATCGAGCCGGACCACCTGCTGCCGGTGACGATCGACGAATCGCCCAAGCGGAACGAGCTGCCGCGGAACCTCGCCAAGCGCCTCGCGCGCGAGAAGGCGGAGGCCGCGCTGACGCTGGCGAAAACGGATCCCGATCTCGCCGGCGCGCTGATCCTCGCCGCCGACACCGTGGTCGGCGTCGGACGTCGCTGCCTGCCGAAGGCCGAGCTGATCGAGGAGGCCGCGGCGTGCCTTCGGCTGGTCTCGGGCCGCTCGCACCGGGTCTATACCGGCGTGACCCTGGTGACCGCCAAGGGCCAACTGCGCCAGCGGCTGGTCGAGACCCGCGTCCGCTTCAAGCGGCTGACCCGCGAGG
>JBIQKL010000087.1:10573-16137 GCA_044506555.1 Hyphomicrobiales bacterium
CTGCGCCAGCGGCTGGTCGAGACCCGCGTCCGCTTCAAGCGGCTGACCCGCGAGGACATCGACAGCTATCTCGCCTCCGGCGAATGGCAGGGCAAGGCCGGCGGCTATGCCATCCAGGGCCTGGCCGGCGGCTTCGTGGTACGGCTCGTCGGCTCCTATACCAACGTCGTCGGCCTGCCGCTCTACGAGACCGTGGCCATGCTCCAGGGCGAGGACTTCCCGGTTCATTTCAGCTGGCTGACGCGGGGCTGAGGCCGGCGATGGCGCGCAAGCCCGAACGTCCCGACGACGGCAAGGTCGTCCCCTTCCGCGTCGCGCGGAGCTGCCCGATCTGCGGCAAGCCGGCGACCCGCGCCGCCTATCCGTTCTGTTCGACGCGCTGCTCCGACATCGACCTCAACCGCTGGCTCTCCGGCGCCTACGCGATTCCCGGCTCGGAGGACACGCCGCCCGACGACGACGATCACTCGGCGTGATCTCGCGGGCGGCGGCCCTCTCGCCCGGCGCGAAGACCTCACGCCGGACGGCGCGGCGGACTGGACACGATGACCCGGCTTCCCTATAAACCGCTCGCCTTACCGGTCGGATGCGCTCGGCATCCGCCCCCGGAAGCGGCGCCCAGGTAGCTCAGTTGGTAGAGCAGCGGACTGAAAATCCGCGTGTCGCTGGTTCGATTCCGGCCCTGGGCACCATCGCCCTCAGAGAGGGGCGGTTTTCTGCGGTTTTTAGAGTCCTCTTCTTTCCTCCCGGATCGAACCCCGCTCCAGAGTGGGAAAGACCCCTTCTTCGGGCTGCGTCTGTTGAAGCTCCGTCCGGTCGCCGGGCAGGGCTTTTTGTTCAGCCTATCCGAACGCCTTCGAATGCCCTATGATTTCCCCATCGCCGACAACGGGGACATCCAGGATGTCGGTGGCTGAGAGATCATACGGTCTGCTCTCCCTGATGCTGCAACAGGGAGCCTCCAATGGGCAGAGCCGCACCACTCGACCGCGATCTCGTCTTCACCGATGCCCGCCTTGCCATCGCCGCGGCCCGGCAGCGTGGGATCCGGCTCGTTCCGATTGAAGAGGCGCGGCGAATCCTGCTGGCCTACCCGGCCTCAGGCATGACCGAGGGGGAAATCGTCGAGATCGTCACGGAAATGATCGATGCCACCGGACTCCTTCCCCCGGGCGTCGCGGTCGAGCAAGGCGAACGGGCCGGCGGCGACCTTCGTGCAACGGACGATCTTCCCCATGAGGGAACTGGCCAGGAGTAGGCGTCAGCTCGTCATCCGCGCCTGTTCCGCGTCAGACGCCGGCTTGCCGGTTGCCGCGGGCGTCCGCGGTGCTCCCGCGGGAGGGACGCATCTCAGAACGACGCCAGCATGCCGCCGTCGACGAGATGGTACGAGCCGGTGATGAAGGAGGCGTCGTCGGAGAGGAGAAAGGCGGCTAGCTTCGCCACTTCGACCGGCTGGCCGAGGCGGTTGAGCGCATGCTCGGCCGCCCACTCGGCGATCTTCGCGTCCGGATCCGCCGGGTTGAAGGATTTCGCATTGGCCCGGAGCAGCGGCGTGTCGATCGCGCCCGGGCAGATCGCCGTGACCCGGATGTTGTCTGCGCCGTGGTCGAGCGCCATGACACGGGTCATCGAGATCACCGCGCCCTTGGTGGCAGCGTAGGCGGCGACGCTCTTCGAGGTGTTGTGGGCATGGATCGACGACATGTTGACGATCGCCCCGCCGCCGCGGGCGGCCATCAGCGGGATCGCCGCCTTCGACATCAGGAAGATCGCCTTGAGGTTGATCCCCATGACCCGGTCCCAGTCGGTCTCGGGCATGTCGACCACCGAGCCGTGCAGCTCGAGCCCGGCGCAGTTGAAGAGGCCCGTCACCGCGCCGCGCGTGGCCGCCACCTCGGCGACCTTCCGGCAGTCGTCGGCGATCGTCAGGTCCGCCGTCACCGGCGTGATGCCCTCCGCCGCAAGCTCCGCGAGCTTGCCGCCGTTGATGTCGGCGGCGACCACGTCGGCGCCGATGCCCCGGAAATGCTGCGCCGAAGCACGGCCGATGCCCGACGCCGCGCCCGTGACGATCACCACGCCCGACAGACCCATGGGACGCTTGCCTCCTTCTTGACCTGTTCCGCAATTCTATTATCCTCAGAGTAATTAAACGGTCGCGCCCGCCGGCTCAACCCCGGCCGGGCCCTCTGGGAGGAACGGGACAGGGGCGATTCCCGCGGGAATGCGTCGTTCCGGAAGGCGTGAATGGATTACGACTACATCGTCGTCGGCGGCGGCAGCTCGGGTTGCGTGACGGCCAGCCGGCTGGTCAGGGACCACGACGCCCGGGTGCTGCTGCTCGAGGCCGGGCCGCCGGACAAGTCGATGCTGTTCCGGATGCCTGCCGGCTTCTTCAAGATGCTCGGCGGCAGCCCCTACCTGAACATCTACGAGTCCGAGCCGCAGGAGCGGCTGAACGGCCGCACCACCAAGGTGCCGCAGGCCAACGTGCTCGGCGGCGGCAGCTCGGTCAACGCCATGATCTACATGCGCGGCAAGCCCGAGGAATACGACGAGTGGGACGCCGCGAGCGGCGGCGCCGGCTGGACCTGGCGGCACATGCTGCCGCACTATACCCGGCTCGAGGGCAACCAGCGCCACGTCATGCCGCTTCACGGCACCGACGGCCCGCTCAAGGTCTCCGACCACGTCTATATCTGCGACATGGCCTGGGTCTACCTGCAGACTCTCCAGAACATGGGCGTGCCCTTCAACAACGACTTCAACAGCGGCACCCAGTACGGCGTCGGCTTCATGCAGCTGACCACCGACCACGGCAAGCGCTGCAGCGCCGCCACCGCCTTCGTCAAGCCGCTCGAGCGCGACAAGCGCCTGACGGTACGCACCAATGCGCGGGTGACGCGTCTCCTCTTCGAGGGTGACCGCTGCATCGGGGTCGAATATGCCGAGAACGGCAAGCTCGCGGAAGTCCGCGCCGCGAACGAGGTGATCCTCGCCTCGGGCTCCTACGTGTCGCCGAAGCTCCTGATGCTGTCCGGCATCGGCCCGGAGGAGGAGCTCGCCCGCCATGGCATCAAGACCCGGGTCGACCTGCCCGGCGTCGGCCAGAACCTCCAGGATCATCACGAGGTCCCGGTCAGCGCCTACACCAACGGCAAGTACGGCTATTTCGGCGACGAGCAGGGCCTGAAGATGGTCATGAACGGCCTCCAGTACCTCGCCTTCGGCACCGGCCCGGTGTCGTCGAACGGGGCGGAGACCTGCGCCTTCGTCAACCCCGAGACGCGCGGACCGGACAGCAACGTCAAGATCTACTGCGTCGCCATGATCTATCTCGACCGCGACGTGGCCGACGTGAAGCCCGACCACGGCGTCACCTTCACCTGCTGCCTGATGCGGCCGAAGGCGCGCGGCTTCGTCAAGCTCCGCTCGGCGAACCCGGCCGACAACATGATCATCAACCCGAATTTCCTCGGCCATCCCGACGACCTCCGGATCGAGATCGCAGCGATCCGCTACGCCCGTGAGATCCTCGAGACGCGGCCGATGAGCGACACGGTCAGGGCCGAGGTCCTGCCCGGCCCGGACGTCCAGACCGACGAGCAGCTCACAGCCTTCTGCCAGCGCACGGTGAAGACCAACTATCACCCGGTCGGCACCTGCGCGATGGGCACCGACGACAATCCGATGGCGGTGGTCACGCCGGAGCTCAAGGTGCGCGGCGTCGAGGGGCTCCGCATCTTCGACGCTTCGGTCATGCCCAACCTTCTGAGCGCCAATACCAACGCGCCCACCATGGCGATCGCCGACAAGGCGGTGGCGCTGATGATGGGCGAGACGCTGCCGCCGCCCGCGGCGGTCTGAAACGCCGAACCTGAAATCGACCGCGCCGAGGGCGCGGCCAATGGGAGGACCTGCCGAAATGTCGAAGATCCGCAATCCGTTCGGGGGGCTTGCGAGCCGCCGCCAGTTCCTTGCAGGCACCGCCGCCGCGGCCGCCGGCCTCGGCCTCTACGGCGCCGGGTTCCGGCCCGCCTTCGCCGACCTCGCTGCCGCCGGCGACTGGAAGAAGTTCGAGGGCACCGATCTCCGCCTGCTCCTCAACAACCACTGGTGGACCGACGCCGTGAAGGCGAAGATCGGCGGCTTCGAGGAAATGACCGGGATGAAGGTCACCCTCGATGTCCTGTCCGAGGACAACTACTACCAGAAGGCGGCGGTCGAACTCTCGGCTGGCACCGGCAACTACGACGGCCTGATGGTCGGCAACCTACAGGCCGGCCAGTACATGGCGGCCGGCTGGCTCGCCCCGCTCTCCGGCCTGATCGACGGCGTCGTCTCGCCGGAATGGTACAACATCGACGACATCTTCCAGTCCGGCCGCGAGGCGGGCAGCATCGACGGCGTCCTCCAGGCGCTGCCGATCTCGACCGAGGCGCAGGTCGTGATGTACCGCAAGGACCTGCTCGAGGCCGCCGGCCTCGGCCCGATCCGCACCTTCGACGAGCTCGAGGCGGCGGCGAAGGCGATGAACAAGGACGGCGTCGCCGGCATCGTCGGCCGCGGCCGCCGCGGGCTCGACATCGTCTGGGTCTGGACCGGCTTCTTCCTCGGCCTCGGCGGCGAGTTCTTCGTCGACGGCGTGCCGGCGGTGGACAGCGACGCGGGCGTCGCCGCGACCGAGCTCTACGTCACCCGGCTGCTCCGCGACAACGGCCCGCAGGGCACCGCCAACATGAGCTGGCTCGAGGCGATCGGCGTCTTCAAGGAGGGCAAGGCCGCGCTCTATCCCGATGCCAGCGGCCTCGTCCCGGTCGCGATCGACAAGGAGACCAACAAGTTCGCCGACCAGGTCGGCGTGTTCGCCTGGCCGGCGGCCGAGGGCCTGAAGCCGGCGCCGAACTACTGGTTCTGGCTGTTCGGCATCCCGGCGGCCTCGAAGAACCAGGACGCGGCGGCGCTGTTCACTGCCTGGGCGACCTCGCCGGAGGTCTCGCTCGAGATCGGCCAGGAGACCGGCTCGCCGGTGGCCCGCGCCTCGGTCTGGGCGGACGAGGGCTTCAAGAAGTTCTACCCGGGCGACATGGCCGCCGAGATCGCGCAGAACCTCGCCAACGTCCAGGCGGCGCGCGTGCCCTACGGCGATCCGCGCTTCCCGAATGCGGCCGATGCGCTGTCGGTCGAGCTGGTCAACGTGCTGACCGGCTCCAAGGACGCGGCGACCGCCATGAAGGACGCCAAGGCCGCGATGATCGCCGCGATGGAATAAGAAGAAGCGTACCAGCGCTTCCAACTCGAAGGGCGCCCCCTCGCGGGCGCCCTTTTTCGTCGGATCGAACCTCCGAGCCGAAGCAGGCAAGAACCGTCATGCCCGGCCTTGTGCCGGGCATCCACGCGAACACCGCGTCGCCGGAGGGGACGCGGATGGCCGGGACAGGCCCGGCCATGACGGTCGGGCCTTGTCCCGAAGGCCCCAGCCGCGCCGTCGCTTGGGTTACCTCAAGTCGGCGCGGCCTCGTGGAGCAGGCCCTCGGCGCGGAGCTCGGCCCAGAGGTCGG
>JBIQKL010000088.1:0-15794 GCA_044506555.1 Hyphomicrobiales bacterium
GACTTGGCCGGCCGCACCTCGACCGGCGGGTCGATCAGGCCGGTCGGCCGGATCACCTGCTCGGTGAAGACGCCGCCGGTGCGGTCCATCTCCCAGCCGCCCGGCGTCGCCGAGACATAGACCGACTGCGGCCGCATCAGGTCCCATTCCTCGAAGCGGAGCGGCCGGTTGTCCATGCAGGACGGCAGGCGGAAGCCGTATTCGGCGAGCGTCGCCTTCCGGCGGAAGTCGCCGCGATACATGCCGCCGAGCTGGCCGATGGTGACGTGGCTCTCGTCGACGAAGACCAGCGCATTGTCGGGCAGGTACTCGAACAGCGTCGGCGGCGGCTCGCCGGGGCGCCGGCCGGTGAGATAGCGGCTGTAGTTCTCGATGCCGGCGCACGAGCCGGTCGCCTCGATCATCTCGAGGTCGAAGCGGGTGCGCTGCTCGAGCCGCTGCGCCTCGAGGAGGCGTCCCGCGGCGCCGAGCTCGTCGAGCCGGAACTTGAGCTCCTCGCGGATGCTCTTGGTCGCCTGCTGAAGCGTCGGACGGGGCGTCACGTAGTGCGAATTGGCGTAGACCTTCACGGTCTTGAGGTGGCCGTAGGCATTGCCGGTGAGCGGGTCGAACTCGACGATCGACTCGATCTCGTCGCCGAACAGGTTGATCCGCCAGGCCCGGTCCTCCAAGTGGGCCGGGAACAGGTCGATGGTGTCGCCGCGGACGCGGAAGGTGCCGCGGCGGAAATCCGCGTCGCTCCGCTTGTACTGCAGCGCCACCAGGTCGGCGATCAGCTGGCGCTGGTCGATGCGCTCGCCGATGGTGAGGGCGAAGGTCATCGCCGTGTAGGTCTCGACCGAGCCGATGCCGTAGATGCACGAGACGGAAGCGACGATGATCACGTCGTCGCGTTCGAGCAGCGCCCGCGTCGCCGAGTGGCGCATGCGGTCGATCTGCTCGTTGATGGTCGATTCCTTCTCGATATAGGTGTCCGTCCGCGGCACATAGGCCTCGGGCTGGTAGTAGTCGTAATACGAGACGAAATACTCGACGGCGTTGTCGGGGAAGAACGACTTGAACTCGCCGTAGAGCTGGGCGGCGAGCGTCTTGTTCGGCGCCAGGATCAGCGCCGGGCGCTGCGTCGCCTCGATGACCTTGGCGACGGTGTAGGTCTTGCCCGAGCCGGTGACGCCAAGCAGGACCTGGTCGCGCTCTTGCTGCTGGACGCCGGCGACGAGCTCGGCGATCGCCTGCGGCTGGTCGCCCCGCGGCTCGAAATCCGAGACGATGTCGAACGCGATGCCGCCCTCGGACTTCTCAGGACGCGGCGGGCGGTGCGGCACCCAGGTCTTGTCGCGGAACTCGGGCCGTCCGCTCTCGATCAAGGCCGACAACGCCTGAACGGTAGCCGTCACCCCGCCAGCGGCGAGATCCACCGGCGGCGGAGCGGGGGCCTTCTTCCTCCGGGCCGATTCCGTGCGCTCCGGCTTCATCGTCGCGAGGAACGCTTCGGCCTCCTCGAGCGACATGTCGATCCCCGGGACCGGATTCAGGCCGGCGGCGGCGCGTTCCCGCGCGCTCCCCTTGCCGCCCATCGACGTCCCGCGGGAGGTCTTGAGCGGCTTCTGCGGAGCTTCGGCGAATCCGGTTGTCTTGCGGGCCATGGCGGGGCTGTCGGCGATGCTGATGGAGACCGTGAAGATAGGCATTCCCACGCCGGGATGACAGGGTCTGTCAGCATTCCCGGAGGAACTACGGAGAGACGGCCGCGTTGTCGCCGCGAGCAGGAGGACGCGACATGACCGACCGTAAGCCGAAACCGACACCCGATCCCGAACCGATCCGCGAGCCCGAAGGGGAGCCCGCCTCGATCGAGGCCGAGGGCAAGGGCGACATCGTCCACCGCAAGCGCCGCGAGGCGGCCGGTGCGTTGCTCGACCCCGCCATCGAGCCCGCCGGCGCCGGCGCCATGCTCGACGCCGATCCGCGCCTCGACGACCGGACCGAGACGGAGCAGGCGCTCGACCGGGCGACCCGTACGCCGGACTGAACTCAGCCGGCGAGGTCGAGGAAGACGATGATGGCGCGTTCGACACGCGCCATTTCATCGTTGCTCAGCGCGCCTATGCGCCGACCGAGCCGACGTCTCGGCACGGCGACGATCTTGTCCACCATGACGCGGGACAGGGCTTGGAGACCGTTCCCGGCCGATGGGACGATTTCGGGCCGCGACAGCGGAACGGCTTCCGGACCGGCGGTGGTCAGCCCGCAAACGACGATAGACTCGGTGCCGTCAAAGTTATCGGCCTGAACGATCACGGCCGGCCTGGGTTTGCTGCCGTAGTGCTCGTTGCTGGCGGCAACCCAGACCTCGCCCCGCTTCAAGAATCACCCGAGTCGAGCGGATCTTCATCTCTCACCGAATCGACCCAGGCTTGCTCGTCGGGCTCGTCCGGATGGGTTCCGATCAACAACGACTGGCGGTGCGCCTCGGCGATGAATTCGGGCGTACGCGTGTCGGGAATCCAGATCTGGACGGGCCGGAGCCCCTGCGCACGCATGCGCGCGCGGTACACCCGCACCTTGTCGCGGGACGATGTCTTCTTGGGCGCGGCGTTCGCCATCGGCTTGCTCCGTCGGTTACATGTAACCTAGTCACGACCCCCAGCCATCGCAAGCGACCTCGCATTCCCGCCCGCCTTCGCGTATCCCTGCCCGAACCATCATCCGAAGGGAGGGAATGCCTTGATCCTCGTCACCGGCCACATCCGCGTCGCCCCCGAGAAGGTGGCGGAGCTCCGACCGCACATCCAGGCGCTCGTCGCGGCGACCCGCAAGGAGGACGGCTGCCTCCTCTATGCCTTCGCCGAGGACATCAACGAACCGGGTACGATCCGGATCGTCGAGCGCTGGCGCGACTGGCCGTCGCTCGAGGCGCATGGCAAGGCGCCGCACATGGCGCCGTGGGCGGAGGTCGCGGGGAAGGCGGGCATCACCAGCCGCGAGGTGATCGCCCATGCTGCCGGCGAGGAGAAGATCCTCTAGGAATCCGCCTCGAGATGCACGGCGAGCCATATTGTCGGCTCGCCGGCGGCGGTCCACGCCATGCGGTGCCGGCACCGGGCAGGCAGGAAGGCGAAGTCCCCCGGGCCCAGCCGCCGCTCCGTCTCGCCTTGGACGAGCAGCCCGGCGGCGCCGGTCAGCACGATCACCCATTCGTCGTGAGGCTGGTCGTACCAGAAGCCCGATGGCGACGCCTGGCCGGTCGAAACGATCCGTTCGATCCGGACCCCGGGCCGGGCCAGCAGGGGGTCGAACCGCTCTTCGCCGGGCGTCAGCGATGCGAGGTCCTCGAAAATATTGTCCATGACCGCTCTTTTCTCGCGCCTTCCCTTGACCGTGGACATCGCGGCCCGGTTTCTGGACCCGCACGAGGATTGACGTTACACAATTCCTGACGGACGGCGCGTATCGGGAAGTGTGTCATGTTCGGAGTCCGGCGGATTCCGCCTGCCCTGGTGGTCCTGTGCTGCGTGCTTGCACTCGTCGCCGGCTGCACGACGGCGAAACTCGAGCAGCAGCCGCCGGCAGGCTCCGGCGTTTCGGTCGCGGCACCGGTCAAGGGCGCGGCGGCAAAGTTCGCCTTCGCGCCAATCGAGGGCGTCCCCGTACCGATCCTCCAGGCGATGTCGAACGCGCTCAACCAGCAGGCCGTGAGCCAGCGGGTCAATGTCGTTCCGGCCACCGATCCCGGGGCCGTCTATACGGTTCGCGGCTACCTGTCGGCAGTCGCCGAGGGCCCGAATGCGAAGTTCGTCTATGTCTGGGACGTAAGCGACCGG
Source organism: Hyphomicrobiales bacterium (assembly GCA_044506555.1). Taxonomy (GTDB): domain Bacteria; phylum Pseudomonadota; class Alphaproteobacteria; order Rhizobiales; family Kaistiaceae; genus Bauldia. The sequence goes on from JBIQKL010000088.1 coordinate 3,825, forward strand.
CAGGGCACGCGGCTTCATCGCGTCACCGGCCAGGAGATCGGCGGCGCCTTCCGGAACGGCGATCCGTGGACCGGCGTCGGCATGACCAACATCAACGAAGCAGCTCGCAAGACCATGGAATCGCTTGCGGCGTGGGTGAGATAGCTCCGCACCGCATCGCGGCATTTGCGCTCGCCCGATGCCCTTGTTACATACCGGCGCCCTCATGGGCGGCGAGTCCCGCCGCCCCGCGCCAGAACCGTTCTCGGGCCACAGCATGAAACTCGTCGCCGGCAACTCAAACCGCGCCCTTGCCGAGGGCATCGGCGCTTATCTCGAACTCCCGCTCGCGGGATGCATGGTCAAGCGCTTCGCCGATCAGGAGATCTTCGTCGAGATCCTGGAGAACGTCCGCGGCGAGGACGTCTTCGTCATCCAGTCGACCAGCTATCCCGCCAACGATCACCTGATGGAGCTGCTGATCATCATCGATGCGCTCCGGCGGGCGTCGGCGCGCCGGATCACGGCCGTGATCCCCTATTTCGGCTATGCGCGGCAGGACCGGAAGCCGGGGCCGCGCACGCCGATCTCGGCAAAGCTCGTCGCCAACCTGATCACCCGTGCCGGCGTCGACCGGGTACTGACCCTCGATCTCCATGCAGGCCAGATCCAGGGCTTCTTCGACATCCCCACCGACAACCTCTTCTCGGTGCCGGTGATGAGCCGCGACATCAAGGAGCACCACGACATCGCCAACATCACGGTGGTGTCGCCGGACGTGGGCGGCGTGGTGCGGGCGCGAGCGCTCGCCAAGCGCTTCGACGCACCGCTGGCGATCGTCGACAAGCGCCGCGAGCGGCCGGGCGAGTCCGAGGTGATGAACATCATCGGCAACATCGAGGGGCGGAACTGCATCCTCTTCGACGACATCATCGATTCCGGCGGGACGCTCTGCAACGCAGCCGAGGTGCTGCTGGACAAGGGCGCCTGCTCGGTGGTGGCCTATTGCACCCACGGCGTGCTGTCGGGCGGCGCCGTCGCCCGCATCGTCGCGAGCCGCATCGGAGAACTGGTCATCACCGATTCGATCATGCCGACCGAGGCGGTAAGGGCGGCGCCGAACATCCGCGTCTGCGGCATCGCCAACCTGCTCGGCGAGGCGATCGCCCGCACTGCCCACGAGAAGTCCGTCTCGAGCCTCTTCGACTAGGGACGGAGAGGTCGGAATGCCGGCGACCCGACCAACCTTCTGGCTCATCGCGGGGCCCAACGGCGTCGGCAAGACCACCTTCGCGATGAAGCGGCTCGAAGCCGTCTCCGGATCGATCAATTTCGTCAATTTCGACGAGATCTCACGCGGCCTGTCGCCGCTCCGGCCGTCGGCAGCGGAGCGCGAGGCGGCGCGCATCGCGCTCTCCCGGGTCGCGCGCTTCATCGACACCGGAGCGACCTTCGCGATGGAGACGACGCTTTCCGGCAAGGCGCAGCTTCGACTCATGTCGCGCGCGCAGAAAGCCGGGTTCGACGCGAACGTCCTCTACTTTTCGGCCCGCACGCCTGAGATCTGCATCGACCGCATCGCGCGGCGCGTCGCCGAGGGCGGCCACGACGTGCCCGAGGCGCTCGTACGCCGGCGCTTCGCCCGAAGCCTCGACAATCTTCCGGAATATCTCGCGGCGGCCGATCTCTGGCGCCTCTACGACGCAAGCGGACCGGCGCCGCTCCTGGCGATCGAGGGACGGCACGGCGTGCTCACCCATCGCGAAGACAGCCGGCTCGCAGCGGGGCACCCTGCCCTGGCGGCGATCGCCGACGCGATCGCCGCCTGAGGCGGCATCTACTTCCGCGGTCCGGCGAGGGCGAACATCGCGCCCTGCGGATCCTGGCACTGGACGACGAACGAACCGCCGGGAACCTCCATCGGTCCGAACAGCACCTTGCCGCCATTGGCGTTCACCCGCTCCACGGCCGGGTCGATCGCATCGACATTGGCGTAGTAGAGCCAGAACGTCGCCGGCACCTCGGGCGGCTTGTTGAACATGCCGCCCATGGCGGGCGCGCCCGCCGCAGGGGCGAAGAGCTGGTAGGTTCCCATCTCGCCCATATCCATCGCCTGGTCCTTGGTCCAGCCGAACAGCGCTTCGTAGAACGGGAAGACCTTCTCCCAGTCGCTGGCGTAGAGCTCGCTCCAGCCGAATTGCCCCGGCGTGCCCATCGGCGGCTCCGGCGGCGGCTCGGAATCGCTCCAGAACAACGCGATCACGGCGCCCTGCGGATCGGCGATGACGGAGAAGCGGCCGACGCCGGGGATGTCGCGCGGCTCGACGTAGACCGTGGCGCCGAGGCCCTTCGCCTTGGCCGCCGATGCATCGACGTCGGCCACCCCGACGTAGCCCAGCCAGCCCGGCGGACTGCCGCCCGCCTTCGATTCCTCGGGCTGTGCCATGAGGCCCGCGGCCATGCTGTCGCCGGCATGGAAGAGCATGTAGTCCATGCCGGCCATGCCGGAGTCCTTGGCCGTCCAGCCGACAACCTTGCTGTAGAAGTCTGCCGCCGCCTTCACATCGGTGGTCATCAGCTCGTACCAGACGAAGCGGCTTTCGGTCCCGGACATGGTCATCCTCCTCGGTTGCGGCTCCAGCCTGCGCTATCCTGACACCCGTTTGTGTCAGTGGTAAGCGGCCGCTCCATCGGCCGATTCCCGCCGGATTGCGGCCTTGGCCCGGTTCGTGTATGTACGCGCGGCGCCCGCGCCGACACCCCTGGAGGCACCGCGGGACGCGAGCTCGCCATCGGGGCGGGCTTTCAGCACAACATGAAGGAGTTGTCCGATGGGCACCAGCTACCAGCTCACGGCGACGGCACGCGAAAAGGTGGGCAAGGGGGCCGCCAGAGCAATCCGTCGCGAGGGCCAGATTCCCGCAGTCATCTATGGCGGCAAGGAGCCGCCTCTCGCCATCAGCCTTTCCGATCGCGAGGTGTTCGCCAAGGTTCACGCCGGCGGCTTCCTCACCACGGTCGCCGAGATCGCCGTGAACGGCGAGACGATCCGCACCTTGCCCCGCGACTTCCAGCTCGACCCGGTCTCCGACCGCCCCGTGCATGTCGATTTCCTCCGCATCCACGCGGGCTCGAAGATCAAAGTCGAAGTGCCGGTCCACTTCATCAACGAAGCCGACGCTCCGGGCATCAAGCGCGGCGGCGTGCTGAACGTCGTGCGCCACCGGGTGGAGCTGCTCTGCCCCGCCGACGGCATTCCGGACAGGATCGTCGCCGACCTCACCGGTTACGAGATCAACGACTCGCTGCACATCTCCAAGATACCGCTGCCCGAGGGTGTCGCGACGACGATCGACCGCGACTTCACCATTGCCACGATCGCGGCACCCGCCGGCGTCAAGGAAGAACTGCGGCAGCAGGCTGCTTCCAATGCAACCGCCGCGGCGGCCGAGCCGGAAGAGGCGAAGAAGGCGGAACCCGCCAAGAAGTAGCGGCCGGCACCGCCGGCTGCGGGGAGCGGTCGTATGCTGCTCATCGCCGGCCTCGGCAATCCGGGCCCGGACTATGCCGGGCACCGGCACAATGTCGGCTTCATGGCGCTCGACGCCATTCACCGCCGTCACGGGTTCGGCCCGTGGCGGCGGCGCTTTCAGGCCGACACCGCAGAGAGCACCATCGGCGGCGAGAAGGTGCTGCTCCTCAAGCCGCTCACCTACATGAACGAGTCGGGCCGCGCCGTCGGCGAGGCGATGCGCTTCTACAAGCTCGCGCCGTCCGACGTGCTGGTCATCCACGACGAGGTCGACCTGCCGCCGGGCAAGATGCGGATGAAGGTCGGCGGCGGCGCCGCCGGTCATAACGGGCTCCGCTCGGTGACCGGCGCCATCGGCGACGGCTACCGGCGGATGCGGATCGGGGTGGGCCATCCCGGCATCAAGGAGATGGTGCCGCGCTACGTGCTCCACGATTTCGCCAAGGCCGACCGCACCTGGCTCGAGCCGATGATCGACGCCGTCGCCGACCATCTCGACCTGCTGGTGGCGGGCAAGGACAGCACCTTCGCCAACCGTTTGCATGAAGCGGTGGCGGGCGAGCCGAAGCGCGACGCCGGATCGCCCGGGACGCGCGCTCGCCCCGACAAGGTCGAGAAGCCCGAGCCACCACCGGCGCGCTCCGATCCCAAGCCGGAGGGGCCGCTGGCGCGGGGCCTGCGGAAGCTCTTCGGCGAGAGCTAAGACCGCGGCACCACGGCGCTTTCCCTTTGATCGCTGCGATGGCAGTTGATATAGAGGCGGCGCCTCGGCCGGCGCCGCGCCGCGGCTCGCGGGCGTGGCGAAACTGGTAGACGCGCGGGATTTAGGTTCCCGTGACGAAAGTCGTGGGGGTTCAAGTCCCTCCGCCCGCACCAGTTTTGCGGCCGGCGACCCATGCGGCACCGAGCGCCACGATTCGGCGTCGCGGCCGGACGTTTCCGCGAATTCAACAGGTTATCAGGGATCAGAGCGAATGCAGGTCAATGCGACGGTGGTCGAAGGGCTGAGGCGGGAGTTCGAGGTGGTGGTTCCGGTCTCGGAGCTGGGCGACCGTCTCACGGCACGGCTCAACGAAATCCAGGGCCAGGTCCAGATCAAGGGCTTCCGTCCCGGCAAGGTGCCGGTGAATCATTTGCGCAGGCTCTACGGCAAGTCGACCATGGCCGAGATCGTCCAGGCGGTGATCAACGAGGTGGCGCGGGACACAATGTCGGAGCGCGGCGAGCGGGCGGCGCTCCAGCCCGACTTCAAGCTGCCCGAGGAGGAAGGCGCGGCCGACAAGATCCTCAACGGCGAAGCCGATCTCACCTACATCATGAGCTACGAGATCCTGCCCGCGGTCGAGATCGCCGACCTCTCGTCGATCGCGATCGAGCGGCCGGTGGTGGAGGTTTCCGACGAAGAAGTGGACGCCGAGGTGACCCGGCTCGCCGAGGGCTCGCGCACCTTCTCGCCGAAGGAAGGCAAGTCCGAGGCCGGCGACCAGATGACCATCGCGTATGTCGGCAAGGTCGACGGCGAGCTCTTCCCCGGCGGCAGCGACGAGAACGCCACCGTCCGGCTCGGCACCAGCCAGTTCATCCCCGGCTTCGCCGAGCAGATCGAGGGCCTCGCCGCGGGAGAATCGAAGACGATCACCGTCACCTTCCCCGAGGACTACGGCGCGCGCCACCTCGCCGGCAAGGAAGCGAGCTTCGACATAACGGTGAAGGAGGTCGCCGCGCCTGATGCGATCGTCGTCGACGACGAGCTCGCCAAGCGGGTCGGCCTCGAGTCGCTCGACCAGCTCAAGGACGCCATCCGCCAGCAGATCCAGACCCGCTACGGCATGCAGACGCGGCAGAAGGTGAAGCGGCAGCTCCTCGACCAGCTCGACTCGCTGCACCAGTTCGAGCTTCCGCCGAAGATGGTCGAGCAGGAATTCGACAACATCTGGCGCCAGATCGTCGGCGAGATGGGCCAGCAGGGCCGCACCTTCGAGAGCGAGGACACGACCGAAGAGGCCGCCCGCGAGGACTATCACAAGATCGCCGAGCGGCGCGTACGGCTCGGCCTGGTCCTTTCCGAGATCGGCGAGAAGAGCAAGATCGAGGTCACCGAGCCGGAAGTGCAGCGCGCGCTGCAGGCCCAGCTCCGCCAGTTCCCCGGCCGCGAGAAGCAGCTGATCGACTACTACCGCTCCAATCCCGACGCGATCGCCTCGCTCCGGGCGCCGATCTTCGAGGAGAAGGTTGTCGACTACGTGCTCGAGCAGGTGAAGGTCGCCGACAAGACGGTGACCGTCGAGGAACTGATGAAGGACGACGAGGAGGATGCGGCCGCCGCGACCGCGACTGCGACCGTCCCGGCCTGATCCACATCCCGTCCGCAATCTGCACGAGCCCGGCCGAATCCGGGCTCGTTTGCGTTCGGGCGCCGTGGTTTTCCGTCAGGCCGGCTCGATCCACACCCGGCTGTCGTGGAAGGCCGCGCCGCCAAAGGGCGCGACGGGATCGGCGCCGGTCAGCGTGTTGATGCCGTTGCCGTCGGCGAAGGCGGCGTTCGGCCAGATCCCTTCGGAGACGAGCACGCCGCGCCGGACGCCGTCGAAGTGGCGGGCATGGAGCCGCACGACGCCGCGGCCGTTGCCGAGCCGGACCTCGGCACCGTCGGCGATGCCGAGAGCGCCCGCGTCGTCGGGATGGATCATCACCTCTGGCCGTCCGCCCTCCTTGTTCCGCGACGACGGCGTCTCGTTGAACGTCGAGTTGAGGAACGAACGTGACGGCGAGGTCGCGAGGCGGAACGGATGGGTCTCGTCGGCTGCCTCGCTCGTCGGCCAGTAGTCGGGGAGCGCCGGCAGCGATTCCCATGCGCCCATCGGCCCGTTGTTGCTCGCCTTCACCCGCGGCCAGTCCGGCTTGAAGCGAAACCGTCCATCCGGCTGGGCGAAGCCGTCGAGATAATGGGCGGTGCGGAAATCCGGCTGGCAGTCGATGAAGCGATTGGCTTCGAGCTCAGCCAGCGTTCCCCGGCCCGAGTGCCGGAGCATCCAGTCGATGTGCTCCCGCTCGCTCATCGCGAAACCGGGATGGTCGAAGCCGAGCCGCTCCGCCAGTCCCGCAATCACCTGGTGGTTGGACCGGCACTCCGCCGGCGGCGCGACCAGCTTCGGACCGAACAGGATGTACTGGTGCCCGCCGCCCCGGTAGATGTCGTCGTGCTCGAGGAACATCGTCGCCGGCAGCACGACGTCGGCCATGGCGGCGGTCTCGGTCATCACCTGCTCGTGGACGCAGACGAACAGGTCGTCGCGGCCGAAGCCGCGCTTCACCTTGGCCTGGTCCGGCGCCACCGACACCGGGTTGGTGTTCTGAATCAGCATCGCCGTCACCGGCGGCCCCCCGAACAGCGGCTCGGGCTCGCCGCAGAGCACGGCGCCGATCCGCGACTGGTCGAGCCGGCGGATCGACGGATCGATGAGGTCGTGGCCTTCGACCATCGCCTTGCTGAGCGCGAAGATCGCGCTGTTCGAATGGAACGCGCCGCCGCCCTCGTGCTGCCAGGCGCCGGTGACCGCCGGGATGGAGGAGACGGCATGCATCGACGCCGCGCCGTTCCGCGTCCGGGTGAAGCCGTAGCCGAGGCGGAAGAAGGTGCGCTTCGTGGTGCCGACGGCCGTCGCGAAAGCCTCGATCTCGGCGACGGTGAGCCCGGTGATCGTTGCCGCCCATTCCGGCGTCCGGGTCCGGAGATGCGCCTCGAGCTCGTCAGGCACGTCGGTATAGCGCGCGAGATAGGCACGGTCGGCATGACCGTCGCGGAAGGCGACGTGCATCACCGCGCAAGCGAGCGCGGCATCGGTGCCCGGCCGCAGACACAGCGGCATGTCCGCCTGCTTCATCGTCTCGTTGCGGTAGACGTCGACCACCGCGATCCGCGCGCCGCGCTCCTTCCGCGCCCTGACGGCGTGGGTCATGACGTTGACCTGGGTCGCGACGGCGTTGGTGCCCCAGATCACCACCAGGTCGGACTTTGCCATCTCGCGCGGGTCGACGCCGGCGATCCGGCCCACGCCTGCCGCGAAGCCGGTCCAGGCCGGGTTGACGCAGATGGTGTCGAACTGGCCGGAATAGCCGCCGGCATGGCGGAGCCGGTGGATGCCGTCACGCTGCACGAGCCCCATCGTGCCGGCATAGAAATAGGGCCAGACCGACGTCGCATCGTGCCGCGCCGCCGCCTTGACGAAGGCCTCGGCGATTATGTCGAGCGCGTCGTCCCAGCCGATCCGCTCCCAGCCGCCGCCGCGCCAGTCGGGATCGCCCTTCGGCCCCTTCCGACGCATCGGGTAGACGAGCCGGTCCGGGTTGTGAAGACGCTCGGCGTAGCGCGCGACCTTGGCGCAGACCACGCCGGCCGTATAGTCGTTGGCCTTGGCGCCGTGCACGCGGCCGATGGCCACCCCGTCGACGATCTCGACGTCGAGCGCGCAGGTCGACGGACAGTCGTGCGGACAGGCCGAATGGCCGATGGTGGTCGCCAGCGGTCGGTTCATGGAATCCTTCTGCCGTGTCCATCGCGTGGTGGCAAGGCCGCGCCGAACGGAGCAGGGTGGCCGGCATCGCACCGCCGGCAAGGGAACGACCCCAGAGATGACCGCGACCAACGAACAGAAGGCCCGCTGGAATGGCCCCGCCGGGGAGGTGTGGGTCGAGAACCGCGACCTGCTCGACGCCACGTTCCGCTCCTTCGAGACGATCCTCTGCGACGCAATGCGCACGGCCGGCGCCCGGAGCGTCCTGGACGTCGGCTGCGGCACGGGCAGCACCACGCTCGCGATCGCCCGCACCGTCGCGCCCGGCGGCGAGGTTCTCGGCGTCGACATCTCCGAGCCGATGATCGCAGCGGCCCGCGAGCGCGCCGCCGCGGAAGGCTCGACGGCGCGCTTCGTCGTCGCCGACGTTGAAAGCCATGCCTTTCCGTCCGCCGCGTTCGACGCCTTCGTCTCGCGCTTCGGCGTGATGTTCTTCGACGACCCCGTCCGCGCCTTCGCCAACCTCCATGGCGCAGCACGCGAGGGCGCGACGACGGCGCTGATCGCGTGGCGGAGCGCCGCCGACAATCCGTTCATGACCACCGCCGAGCGGGCCGCCGCACCGTTCCTCCCTGACCTGCCGCCCCGTTCGCGGGGACCGGGCCAGTTCGCCTTCGGCGACGCCGCGTATGTCGAGCGGATCCTGGTCGCGGCCGGCTGGCGCGACGTCGCGATCACGCCGCTCGACGTCGATTGCGCCTTCCCGGCGGCGGCGCTCGACCACTACGTGACGCGGATGGGATCGATGGGCATGGCGCTCCGCGAGATGGATCCAGCCATCCGGGCCCGCATCGTCGAGGCGGTCCGCGCCGCCTTCATTCCCTATCTCGCCGGCGACGAGGTGCGCTTCACGGCTGCCTGCTGGATGACCCGCGCCCGCGCGTGAGCTTCAGTCCTCGCTGTCCTCCGGCCCGTCGTCGCCGCCGCGCGCGGCATCGAAACCGAGCAGGTTCCAGCTCTGCTGCATGTGCGGCGGCAGCGGCGCGCTGACGTCGATGACGCCCTTGCCGGAGGGGTGCGGGATCACGATCCGCCGGGCATGGAGGTGGAGCTTGTTCTGCATCCCGCCCGGGAAGTCCCAGTCCGGTTCGGCGTGGAAATACTTGTCGTCGCCGATGATCGGATGGCCGATATGGGCGGCGTGGGCGCGGAGCTGATGGGTGCGGCCGGTGACCGGCTTCATCGTCAGCCAGGCGAGCCTCTGACCGGCATTGTCGGTGACGGAATAGAGCGAGACGGCGTGGCTCGCCTCGTCGTCGCCGTGGCGGGCGACGCGCATGCGGTCGCCCTCCGGCCCGTCCTCCTTGGCGAGCCAGGTCGAGATCCGTCCCTGGCGCGGCTTCGGCACACCCTTGACCAGCGCCCAGTAGATCTTCTTCGTCGCCCGCGAGCGAAAGGAAGCAGCGAGCTTCGATGCCGCAAGCCGCGTCCGCGCCACCACGAGCACACCCGAGGTCGCGCGGTCGAGCCGGTGGACGAGCCGCGGCTTCTGGCCCTTGGCGTCCTTCAGCGACTCGAGCATCGCGTCGACGTGGCGGGTGAGGCCGGAGCCGCCCTGCACCGCGAGGCCGGGCGGCTTGTTGAAGACGAACACGTCGTCGTCCTCGTAGAGGAGATACGAGCGGAGATCGTCCGCATCACGGTTCGGGCGCGCTTCGGGGCGGCGCGGCTTGCGATGTGCGTCGGCGGGATCGTACAGCCCGCCGTCGCCTTCGAGATCGACTTCGCCGTCATGAAGCGGTCGCGAAAGCGCGTCCGACACTGGCCCCATCGGCGGTATCCGCACCGACTGCCCCGGCTCAAGCCGCGTGTTGGTCTTGGCGCGGCCCCCGTCGACGCGCACCTGCCCGGAACGGAGCAGTTTCTGGAGGTGGCCGAAACTCAGGTCGGGGAAATGGGTGCGGAACCAGCGGTCGAGGCGCATCCCCGCCTCGTCCGGTCCGACCGTGCGTGTCTCGACCTGCGCCATCGTCGCATCCCCGTTCGGCCTGCCTCTAGCACAGCGGCGCGAGAAACGCGCGTCAGGAGACGGCCCGCCAGAACCAGAGGCCGGCGAACAGGCCGATCAGGGACAGCGCCACGGATCCGACCACGTAGGCGGCCGCCGCGCCATGCTCGCCGCGCTCCCACAGCAGCGCCACATCGAGCGAAAACGCGGAGAACGTGGTGTAGCCGCCGAGAACCCCGGTCATGAGGAACAGGCGGGCGTGCTGGCTCGCCCCCTCCCCGGCCTTCTGCGCGAACCAGCCGGCGATCAGCCCCATGATGGTGGAGCCGGTGATGTTGATGATGAACGTGCCCCAGGGGAAGGCGACGCCGAGCAGCCGCGCCGCGAGCAGGTTGACGCCGTGGCGGCCTGCGGCGCCGAGCCCGCCGCCGATGAAGACGAGTAGCCAGGGCATGTTCATTCCCCCGTGAAGGTCGGGTCGTTGATATACCCCTTGGGGAGTGATTGGAAATCGCCCGACGCTGGCGTGCGGCGGCGCACGGGAACCAGGAGCGTGGATCGCCGGGACAAGTTGGCCATGACGCGGTGTATGGTCAGGCGGTGCGATAGAGGTCGGCGTACTGCTCGCGGAGCACGTTCTTCTGGACCTTGCCCATCGTGTTCCGCGGCAGCTCCGGGACGACGATCACCCGCTTCGGCTGCTTGAACCTCGCGAGCCGCCCGTCGAGCGCAGCGAGCACCTCCGCCTCGTCGACGTCGCCGCCCGGCGCGGGCACCACCACCGCCGTCACCCCCTCGCCGAAGTCGGCATGGGGGACGCCGAAGACCGCGCTCTCGAACACGCCGGGAATGGCGTCGATCTCGACCTCGATCTCCTTGGGATAGACGTTGAAGCCGCCGGTGATGATCAGATCCTTGCCGCGGCCGATGATGTGGACGTAGCCGTTGGCGTCGATCTTGCCGAGATCGCCGGTGATGAAGAAGCCGTCGTCGCGGAACTCCGCGGCGGTCTTCTCCGGCATCCGCCAGTAGCCCTTGAAGACGTTCGGCCCCTTGACCTCGATCATGCCGATCTCGTCGATGTCGAGCGGCCGCCCCGTCTCGGGGTCGACGACCCGCGCCGAGACACCGGGCAGCGGCGGCCCGACCGTGCCGGGGACCCGCGCCCCGTCATAGGGGTTGGACGTGCTCATGTTGGTCTCGGTCATGCCGTAGCGCTCGAGGATGGCATGTCCCGTCCGCGCCTCGAACTCACGGTGGGTCTCGGCCAGGAGCGGCGCCGAGCCCGACACGAACAGGCGCATGCCGGCGGCCGCCTCGCGGGTCAGGCCGGGCTGCTGCAGGAGCCGCACGTAGAAGGTCGGCACGCCCATCATCGCTGTCGCGCGGCGGATCAGCGACAGCACCTGCGCGGCATCGAACTTGGGCAGGAAGATCATCCGCGCCCGGGCGAGCAGCGCGACGTTGATCGCCACGAACAGGCCGTGGGTATGGTAGATCGGCAGCGCATGGAGGAGCGTGTCGTCGCGCGTGAAGCGCCAGATGGCGACCAGCGTCTCGGCGTTCGAGGCGAGGTTGGCGTGCGTCAGCATCGCCCCCTTCGAGCGTCCGGTGGTGCCGGACGTGTAGAGGATCGCGGCGAGGTCCTCCGGCTCGCGCGGCACCGTCGCGAAGTCCGCGGCTTGCGTCGCCGCCGCCTCGGCGAGGCTGCCCTCACCGGCGGCGTCGAGCGTCTCGATAACGACGTCGCGGCCCGCCACAACCGCCTCCAGCGCCTCGCGCTTCACGGGATCGCAGACGACCAGGGCCGGCTCGGCGTCGCCGAGGAAATAGTCGAGCTCATTGACGGTGTAGGCGCTGTTGAGCGGCAGATACACCGCGCCGGCGCGGATGGTCCCCAGGTAGAGGAGAAGGTTCGGCACCGACTTCTCGACCTG
>JBIQKL010000089.1:0-15746 GCA_044506555.1 Hyphomicrobiales bacterium
GATCTACGACGGCTCGTGGACCGAATGGGGCGCCCGCGAAGATACGCCGATCGCCTCGGGACCGGCATGAACCTATGGCGGTGCGTGCTTCGAGGCTCCGCTCCGCGGAGCACCTCAGCATGGCGAGGGGATTGGAATCGCCGGCGAACACCCACGTTGGCGAACACTCACGTCGGCGAACACCCATGCCGGCCAACACCCACGCCGCCGAACGCCCATGCCGGCGAACACTCACGCCGACGAACACTCACGTCGGCGAACACCCACGCCGGCGAACACCCATGCCGGCTAACACCCTCGCCGGCGAACACGCACTTCGGCGAACACCCACGTCGCCATCCTGAGGTGCCCGCCGTGAGGCGGGCCTCGAAGGACGCAGGACCCCGACCCCGGTCGCGCCCTACTCGCCCCGCGCGGCCAGCACCAGCGTCGCCGTGTCCTGGAACTCGCGATAGGAGGCGATCTTCCCGTCGCGGACGACGAAGACGTGGACGAAGTCACTGTTCGCCGCCTTGCCCGTCTTCAGCACCGTCCGGTCGTAGTGGCCGAGCACGAACACCGTGTCCGGCCCGGCGGCGAAGAACCGCTGCGGTGAGAAGCTCTGGAAGCTGAGGAGCGCGCCGAGCAGCGCGAACTGCGCCTCCACCGCGGCCGTCCCCGTCTTCACGCCGAGCGCCGGGAAATCCGCGGGATCGCCGACCGATTCCCAATGGACGTCGGGCGTGAGCAGCGCCACCACGCCGGGCACGTCGCCCTTGCCGAAGGCTGCATAGGCGGCCTGCACGACCCCGAGGTTGGCCTCGTCGCTCATGCTCCCTCCCTAATGGGCGCTAGTGCAGGATCTGGCTGAGGAACAGCTTGGTCCGCTCGTGCTGGGGATTGGTGAAGAACTTCTCGGGCTCTTCCTGCTCGATGATCTGGCCCGCATCCATGAAGATGATGCGGTTGGCGACCTGGCGGGCGAAGCCCATCTCGTGGGTGACGACCAGCATCGTCATCCCCTCCTCGGCGAGGTCGACCATCACGTCGAGCACCTCCTTGATCATCTCGGGATCGAGCGCCGAGGTCGGCTCGTCGAACAGCATGATGCGCGGGTTCATGCAGAGCGCGCGGGCGATGGCGACGCGCTGCTGCTGGCCGCCGGAGAGCTGGCCCGGATACTTCTTCGCCTGCTCGGGGATCTTGACCCGGGTGAGATAGCGCATCGCGAGCTCCTCGGCCTCGCGCTTCGGCATGCGGCGCACCCAGATCGGCGCCAGCGTGAGGTTCTCGAGAATGGTGAGGTGCGGGAAGAGGTTGAAGTGCTGGAACACCATGCCGACCTCGCGCCGGATCTCGTCGATCCGCTTGAGGTCGTTGGTGAGCGTGATACCGTCGACGATGATCGTCCCGGCCTGGTGTTCCTCGAGCCGGTTGATGCAGCGGATCATCGTCGACTTGCCGGAGCCGGAAGGCCCGCAGATGACGATGCGCTCGCCGCGCATGACCTTGAGGTTGATGTTCCGCAGCACGTGGAAATCCCCGTACCACTTGTTCATGTCGATGATCTCGACCGCCGTCTCGGTGTCGGAGACCGGCGGCGCCGCGCCCTCTCTCTTCGCCGCAGCTTCAGCCATGGTCAGTCTCCCTCCTCATCGACGATAGCCCGTGTCGAGCCGGCGTTCGGTGTAGATCGAATAGCGGGACATCCCGAAGCAGAACAGCCAGAACACCGCCGCCGCGAAGACGTAGCCGGTGGCCGGCGTGTTCGGCGAGGCCCAGTTCGGGTCGGTGAAGTTGAACTGGATGATGCCGAGCAGGTCGAAGATGCCGATGATCAGCACCAGGCTCGTGTCCTTGAACAGGCTGATGAAGCTGTTGACCAGCCCGGGGATGACGATCTTCAGCGCCTGGGGCAGGATGATCAGCCGCATCGACGCCCAATAGCCCATGCCGAGCGCGCCCGCCGCCTCGTACTGGCCACGGGGGATCGCCTGCAGGCCGCCGCGGACCACCTCGGCGACATAGGCCGCGGAGAACAGGGTGACGCCGACCAGCGCCCGCAGCAGCTTGTCGAAATTGACCCCGGCCGGGAGGAAGAGCGGCAGCATGACGCTCGCCATGAACAGGACCGTGATCAGCGGCACGCCGCGCACGAACTCGATGAAGGCGATGGAGACGAAGCGCACCACCGGCAGGGGGGAGCGCCGCCCGAGCGCGAGGATGATGCCGAGCGGCATCGAGCCGACGATGCCGACGATGGCGACGACGAGCGTGACCAGCAGGCCGCCCCATAGCGGCGTCTCGACCCAGAGGAGGCCGAAATCGGTGCGGAGCAGGAGCAGCACCGCCACCGCGATCGCCAGCATGATGGCGAGCGGCAGAAGCCGACGCAGGCCGCGTCCGGCCTGGATCGCGAGGCCGCCGGCGATCAGCGACACCAGCGCGAGCCCCCACCGCAGGAGGTCCATGAGCGTCATGCCGAAGACCACGTCCCCGGAGGGGCCGACCGCCGCGGCGGCGATCACCGCCGGCACGCCGAGCGCCCCGGCGATGCCCGCCACCATCCGCAACGCACCGCCCGCCGCCGGGCTCGCGATGAACAGCGCGCTGATGCCGACGGCGAAGCAGGCGAGCCACACCACCAGCCGGAACAGCTCCGGGCCGATGCGGAAGTCGCCGCCGGTGAGCAGGATGAGCGCGATGAGCGGAAAGACGCCGAGCAGATAGATCGCCGTCTCGCGCTTGTACGGAACGCGCGGGATCGCCATCGGCACCAGGCCGACGATCAGCAGCACGACGGTGAGGTCGACGCGCCAGCGCTCGCCGAGCGGGTAGCGGCCATACATGAACTGCCAGAACTTCGCCTTGACGAAGGCCCAGCACGCCCCGGCCTCGGGCGACAGGCAGGCGTCGCGGTTCTCGCCGGTCCATACCGCATCGATGAAGGCCCAGCGTATGATCGGCGGCACCACCAGGACGATGAGCGCCATGCCGACGACCGTGAGCACGATGTTGCCGATCGAGGAGAACAGCCCGGCATAGATCGCCTCGATGCCGCCGGCACGCCGGCGCGGCGGCGCCAGGAAAGGCTCCTCCTCGGTCCGGACATAGGTGAGATCGGGCGCCTCGGTCATGGGCTATCGCTCCACCAGCGCGACGCGGCGGTTGAACCAGTTCATGAACAGCGAGGTGACGATGCTGATCAGGAGGTAGACCAGCATGGTCAGGAAGATCGCCTCGACCGCCTGCCCGGTCTGGTTGAGCACGGTTCCGGCGAAGACCGAGACCAGGTCGGGATAGGCGATGGCGACGGCCAGCGACGAGTTCTTGGTGAGGTTGAGATACTGGTTGGTGAGCGGCGGGATGATCACGCGCATCGCCTGCGGGATGACGACGTGGCGGAGCGTGACCCTCGGGCGAAGGCCGAGCGCATAGGCGGCCTCGGTCTGCCCGCGCGGGACGGCGAGGATTCCGGCGCGCACGATCTCGGCGATGAAGGTCGCCGTGTAGAGCGTCAGCCCGAGCACCAGCGCCAGGAACTCGGGCAGGATGTGAAAGCCGCCCACGAAGTTGAAGCCCTTGAGCTCGGGATATTCGAGGGTCGCCGGCATCCCGGCGGCGACGAAGGCGAGCGCCGGCACCGCGACGAGGACCGCGATGCCGACGAGGAAGGTCGGGAACGGCCGGCCGGTCGCCATCTGGCGGCGCCGCGCCCAAACCGCGAGAGCGACGACCGCGACCACGGCGGCGCCGAACGCGGCCAGCACGACGATCGCGCCCTCGCCCCAGACGAAGGTCGGGAGCAGAAGGCCGCGATTGCTCAGGAAGCCGCCGAGGGGAAGCCCGATCGCCTGCCGCGGCGCCGGCAGGACGGCGAGCACCGCGCGATACCAGAACAGAAGCTGCAGCAGCACCGGGATGTTGCGAAGCGTCTCGACATAGATCGCCGCGATGCCCGAGATCAGCGGGTTCCTGGCGAGCCGCGCGACACCGGCGATGAAGCCGAGAATCGTGGCGAGGACGATGCCGACGAAGGCGACCAGCAGCGTGTTGAGCAGCCCGACCACGAACGCCCGGGCATAGGTGTCGTCCGCGGTATAGGCGATGAGATGCTGGGAGATGTCGAAGCCGGCCCGGTTCCAGAGGAAGTCGAAGCCGGAGGCGATGTTCGCCCGTCTGAGATTGTCGATGGTGTTGTTGGTGAACCAGCCGATCACCAGGATCAGCGCGACCGCGACCAGCGCCTGCGCGACGAGACCGCGGAGGAAGGGATCGTAGAGTGGCGAGGTCCCGCGCGACCGTCCTCGTCGGGCGGGCGGGCCGTCGCGAGGGGCCATTGCCGATTCTCCGCGAAGCCGACGACGGGCGCGACCGGCGCCCGTCGTCGCTCGTGAACGGTCGCGCTAGCGAACCGGCGGCGCGTACTGGATGCCGCCCCGCGTCCAGAGCGCGTTGAGGCCGCGGGCGATCTGGAGGTTCGAGCCCGAGCCGATATTGCGCTCGAAGATCTCGCCGTAATTGCCGACGTTGCTGATCACGTTCGCAGCCCAGTCGTTGGACAGGCCGATGCCTTCGCCGAAGGCACCGTCGAGCCCGAGGAGACGGCGGATCTCCTGGTTCTCGCTCGTCTTCATCTCCTCGACATTGGCCTGGGTCACGCCGAGCTCCTCGGCGTTGAGCAGTGCGAAGCCGACCCACTTCACGATGTTGAACCACTGGTCGTCGCCCTGGCGGACGGCCGGGCCGAGCGGCTCCTTGGAGATGATCTCGGGGAGGATGATGTGGTCATCCGGATTCGAGAGCTTGAGGCGCGTCGCATAGAGGCCCGAGGCGTCGGTGGTGTAGGCGTCGCAGCGTCCCGCGTCGTAGGCCGCCTCGGTCTCCGGCAGCGGCTCGAAGACCACCGGATTGAGCTCCATGTTGTTGGCGGTGAAGTAGTCGGTCAGGTTGAGCTCGGTGGTGGTGCCGCTCTGCACGCAGACCGATGCGCCGGAGAGCTGGAGGGCCGAGTCGACGCCGAGCGACTTCCGCACCATGAAGCCCTGTCCGTCGTAGTAGTTGACGCCGGCGAAGGTCAGGCCGAGCGAGGTGTCGCGCGACATCGTCCACGTCGTGTTGCGGGCGAGCAGGTCGACCTCGCCGGACTGCAGCGCGGTGAAACGGTCCTTGGCCGAAAGCGGCGTGTACTTCACTTTCTCGGGATCGCCGAAGATGGCGGCAGCGATGGCGCGGCAATAGTCGACGTCGAAGCCCTTCCAGTTGCCCGCGTCGTCCGGCGAAGCGAAGCCGATCAGGCCCGTGTTGACGCCGCACTGGACGAAACCCTTGGCCTTCACATCGTCGAGCGTGGCGGCGGAAGCAGTGCCAGTGACGAAGGCCAGCGCAGCCCCCGCGACGACGGGCATCAACAGTTTCTTCATGGTCATGGCCTGTTTCCTCTCCCCTGGTTCGCGCTTACGCGCTGGTATCGCGCCGGCGATCATGCCGTCCGGATCCTGGTCCGATCCACCCCGGTTCAACCGTTGCGAACCTCATCCATTGCAAGCCGCATGCCGTGTTCGCCTGACAATGATTGACCCCGTTATCACAGGCGATTATTCGGGATCGGTCAAGTGCCGGGCCATGAGTCCGGGTGCGGAACCCGACATTCTCCGCGGGCTCCGCAGCGACGGAAAGGGCCGGCATGTCATCTTCCGCTGACGACGAGATCGGTCTCGGGCCGGCAACCCGGCTGGTCCGGACCGGGCGCGATCCGGACATCACCGGGCCGTTCGTCAATCCGCCCGTGATCCACGCCTCCACCGTCCTGTTCGAGAACACCGACGCGATGATGGGAGGCCGGCAGCGCTACGTCTACGGCCGGCGCGGCACGCCGACCAGCGACGCGCTGGAGGCGGCGATCACCGACATCGAGGGCGCCGCGGGTACGGTGCTCTGCCCCTCGGGTCTCGCCGCCGCCGCGGCAGCGCTGCTCGCGCTCGTCTCGGCCGGCGACCACGTGCTGATCGTCGACTGCGTCTACGGGCCGGTCCGCCACTTCGCCGATACCGTGCTGAAGCGCCTGGGCGTCGCCGTCACCTATTTCGACCCCGCGATCGGCCGCGGCATCGAGGCGCTCTTCACCGACGAGACCACCGTCGTCTATCTCGAGCCGCCCGGCTCGCTCACCTTCGAGATGCAGGACGTCCCCGGCATCGCCGCCGTCGCCCACCGGCGCGGCGCGATGGTGGTCGCCGACAATACCTGGGCGACGCCGCTCTATTTCAAGCCGCTGGCCTTCGGCTGCGACCTCTCGGTGATGGCCGGCACCAAGTATCTCGGCGGCCATTCCGACGTCATGATCGGCACCGTCGCCGCCAACGAGGCGGCATGGCCGAAGCTGAAGGCGACGCACGGCACGCTCGGCATGCATGTCGGCCCCGACGATGTCTTCCTGGCGCTCCGCGGCCTGCGCACCATGGGCCTCCGCCTCGACCGGCAAATGGCTTCCGGGCTTGCCGTGGCGGAGTGGGTGGCGGCACGGCCCGAGGTGGCGCGCGTCCTCCATCCCGCCCTTCCCGGCGATCCCGGACACGACCTCTGGCGCCGCGACATGTCCGGTGCGTCGGGCCTGTTCGGCATCGTTCTCGACGGCTGGAGCGAGGACGACGCCAAGGCCTTCGTCGACGGGCTGCGCCTGTTCGGCATCGGCGCGTCGTGGGGCGGATTCGAGAGCCTGGCGATCCTCGCCAAGCTGAAGGGCATCCGGACCGCAGTGCCGTGGCAGGCGGAAGGACCGTTGATCCGCCTGCATGTCGGGCTCGAGGAGCCGGCCGACCTGATTGCCGACCTCGAGCGTTCGCTGCTCGCCGTTGCGGAACGGCGCCGCGCCGCGGGCTAGTCGCCCGCCGCCTGGAAGGCGCGGACGAGTTCCGCCGCAGCCGCATAGTCCTTGTCGCCCTCCGCCATGGGCAGGGCGAGGATCGTCCGGAAATCGGCGATGCCGCCGGTCGCCGAGGCGACCAGCAGCACCTGCATCCAGGTATGCTCGTCCGGCGCATCGACCACGATCAGGAAGTCGTATTCGCCGAAGGTCCAGAACGCGTTGACCAGCTTCACGCCGGCGGTCTTCAGCAGTTGTTCGAGCGCCGGCGCGCGCTCGTCCGGGCTGGCCAGCATCGCCGCGCGCGCCTGCTGCGTGTAGCGTCCCTGGGTGATGAAGATCATCGTCGGCGGCCTCCCTGCGTCTCCCACGCGATATCGCGCGGCAGCGCGGCCGTCCAGCCCGATACCGCGATCAATATCCGGTCTGACCCTCGCGATTGGGCGTACCGATCACGTGGGTGCCCGGCGGCATCATCTTGTCGTCGAACGTCTGGGTGAACATCGCCGCGGCGAAGAAGGCGACCGCCCGGAGCGTCTCGCTGCCGGTGTTCTCGAGATCGTGCCGGAGCGGCGTCGGCAGCACGAAGACGCTGCCCGGGCCGACGGGCTCCGTCGTACCGTCCTCCAGGTGGAGCAGTCCGGTGCCGGCAACGATGTACTGCGTCTCTTCGGTGGCGTCGGTATGCCAGCCGAGCCGGCCGCCGGGCTCGATCTCGTAGACGACGGTCGTCGACGCGGTCGCGCCGCGCCCGCCGCAGGACGCGAATGCGCCCTGCCAACGGACCGCCGAGTCGCCGTCCCCCCACAATTTCGTCCGCTCGAGCTTTCCGCTGTCGATGACGGCGACTTTGTCCATGCTAGGCATCTTCATTTCCTTCCAGAGTGGCTCCCCAGCCGATATTGACGCAGTCGAACCCGTTACCCCGGCCCGGCCTTCGCGGCCGCCTCCGCCTGCGCTCTGGCGTCACGCTCGGCCTGGAAGTCCCGGGTCGTGTTCTCCCGCGGATAGGGTGTGTCCGGCACGGCGGCCCCCAGGAAGCGGCAGAGCGGCTCCCAGCCGTCGCCGGCGCGGTAGACGAGCAGGCGATCCGCCGGGATCTCGCATTCCACGGCCGCGTTGTGGGCGCGGAACACGGCCATGGCGTGCTCGCGGTCGCCGGTCCGTCCGTCGAAGGTCCCCTGGCCGATGATCTTCCAGACCATGCGCGCCCAGGCGTCGGTACGCTGGGCGATCTGCTCCGCCGAACTACGTCCGCTGAAGATCGTCGCGGCGGCGGACTCGTACCAGGATTCCGGATCGCGGATCGTCAGGATCACCTTGGCGTCGGGGTAATGCATCGCGAGCGCGCGCCAGTAGGTGGCCGCAGGCCAGTCCACCGTTGCCCGGTAGCCGGCGAAGACGTCGTCCCAATCCGGCGGCGGATCGGCGAAGGCCACCGCCTCCCAGCGGCGCTTGAGTTCCTCGCCTCGGGGCTCTGCGAAAAGCTCCGCCATGTGAAAACACGGACCGAAACCCAGCGTCTCCAGCGCCAGCTTCAATGAGAAGGTGCCGGTTCGGCCGAATCCGGCTCCGATCACCGCGAGTCCCATGACGCGCTCCCCGTCGCCGGGGAGTTTACGGCAAAACCCACCGCCGGCGAGGAGAAAGTGCCGCGCCACGATCCTTGACGCGGCCGGCGCCATTACATAACCGCATCGTTATAATAGGTAGCTGGACATGACCCCCGCGCAACGCCTCGACGCCACCTTCGCCGCGCTCGCCGATCCCACCCGCCGCGCCATCCTCGCCCGTCTCGCGCTGGGCGAGGCGTCGGTGGCCGAGCTCGCCGAGCCCTTCGCGATGAGCCAGCCCGCGATCTCCAAGCATCTCAAGGTGCTGGAGCGCGCCGGCCTGATCGCCGGCGAACGGATGGGCCAGCGGCGGCCGCGGCGCATCGAGGGCGGGCCGCTGGCCGAGGCCGCCGACTGGATCGAACGGTTCCGCGCGATCTGGGACGGCAACTACCAGCGCCTGGATGCGTTGCTCGACGTGCTCAAGGCGGGCGACGAGGGATCCTCGGGTCAAGGCTGAAGGTGACGGGGAGAGCGCCCCGGCCCGATTTGCGCTCCGTGCACGCGCTGCCTATATGGAGATCATCCGTTCTGCTTGGCCCGCTGCGGTCCGGCTTCATCAACCCCCAAAGCTGGACATCGGGATCGCGAGAGCCTCGCTGCCGCGGTCCATGGTGCCTGCCAGAGGATCGCCGGCGGCCGGAAGCCCCGGCACATGCACCCTTTCTCACGGAGACGACGATGGCCTTCAAACCGAACTACCAGCAGGAGCGCGGCAACCGGAACCGGGCGAAGGAGCAGAAGAAGCAGGAGAAGCTGCGTCGCCGTGAAGAGAGCACGACGCGGCGAAAGGCGACGGAGGCCGCCCCCGACTCGTCTCAACCCCTCACCGAGCCCGCGCCCTCAGACCCGCGGCCGGAATAGAGCCATGGCCAGGAAGAAGACCCGAATCGATAGCGGCGTCGTCCTGTTCGACGTCTTCTACGAAGACGGCACGCGCGCCTCGAACCGCAAGGTCCCCGCCGAAGGCCTCGGCGGCCTCGACGGCGACGAGCCCGCCCGTACCTTCATAGAGGAGCAGGAGCAGAAGATCGCCGCGATGTCCGGCAAGCCGCAGCGCGTGATCGACCGGATCGTCCGCTCCGCCCGCTGAGGGCGGACCCGCTCAGCTCGGGGCGACGTAGTTCCGCGTCGCCTCGGGATCGTCGCGGCTGACCGGCAGCGCCGCGATCTCGTCCCAGACAGCCGCCGGCACCGGCCAGTTCGCCCATTCGGCGACGCCGGCCACTTCCTCCGGTCGACCGACCCCGCAGATGGTGGAAGTGATGCGCGGGTCACGCGTCGAGAACTGGAGCGCGACCGCACCGGGCGGCACGCCGTGCTTCGCGCACACCGCCTCGACCGCGCGCACCGGGCGCAGCATCTCCTCGCTCGCCTCCTGGTAGACATAGCGCGGATTGGCGTCGCTGCCGCGGGCGAACACGCCGCCGGCGAAGGGCGCGGCGTTGATGACCGCGATCCCCTTCCCCGCCGCGTTGTCGATCATCGCCTCGGCGTTGCGGTTGACCAGCGTGAAGCGGTTGTGGGTGATCATCGCGTCGAAGTCGAAGCGTTCGAGGATCGGCATCATGACGTCGACCCGGCCCGCTGCGAGTCCGACCGCATCGCACAGCCCCTCCTCCTTGAACCGGTAGAGCGTCTCGATCCCGCCGCCGGCGCGCGTCACGTCGTCGAGGTTCGCCGCATATTCCGGATCGTGGATGTGGAGAAGGCTCACGCGATCGAGACCGAGGGCCTTCAGGCTCTTGTCGAGCGAGCGGCGCATGGCGTCGGCATCGAAGCGGTTGGTCTCCGGATCGCGGTCGAGCTTGGTCGCGACCACGAAGCCCTCCGGGATGCCGCCGCGCCCGCGGATGACATGGCCGATGCGCTCCTCGCTCCGGCCGGCGCCGTAGTTCCGCGACGTGTCGAGGAAATTGCCGGGGCCGTCGAAGATGGCGTTGACCGTCGCATAGGCCAGCTCTTCGGAAGAGCCGTGGCCGTACACCTCCGGCATGTGGCCGATCGGCCCGGTGCCCCAGCACACGCGGGAGACGGTCAGGTCCGTCCGCCCCAGCCGGGTCTTCTCGATATTTCCAGCCGCCACGCCTGATCCTCCGCGCATCCCGATTTCGGCCGGCAGATTGGCGAAGCGGCGCGCGCGACGCAAGCGCATTCCGGCCGTTGTCAGCCTGCGAAGGCGTCCGTGTAGATCTCCGGCTTGAAACCGACCAGGAGCCGGCCGCCGATGTCGAGCACCGGCCGCTTGATCATGCTCGGCTGGTCGAGCATGAGCCCGATCGCCTTCGCCTCCGTGAGCCCTTCCTTGCGGTCCTCGGGCAGCTTCCGGAACGTCGTGCCGGCGCGGTTGA
Organism: Hyphomicrobiales bacterium; assembly: GCA_044506555.1. Lineage (GTDB taxonomy): Bacteria > Pseudomonadota > Alphaproteobacteria > Rhizobiales > Kaistiaceae > Bauldia. The sequence goes on from JBIQKL010000089.1 coordinate 10,809, forward strand.
GAAGCGTCTCCCAGCCGACCGCCTTAACCCAGCCCTCGAGCCGCTTCCGGTCTATCCCCTCGGCCTTGTAGTCGTGGAACCGATAGGCGACGCCGCGCGCCTCGAGCCAGGCGCGGGCCTTCTTCATCGTCTCGCAGTTCTTGATGCCGTAGATGGTAACCGCATCCGCCATTGCCCTCTCCTTCTCTATTCAGAGGCGCCGGGGCCGAAGCCCTCGACCTGGTCGACGATCGCGCCGCCCCGCACCAGCGCCGCGCGGCGAAGCATGACGAAGGCCATGCAGACGTGGTTCGGCACGATTTCCAGCCGCGAGCCGACCGGCAGCGGGGTCGGCGCGCCGCCGCCGTGCCAGCGCAGCCAGCCGTGCTCTTCCGACATCCGCTCGATCACCCAGCCGGGCGCGTTGACGATGAGCCCGTGGCCGGGAAACGCGTCGCGATGCGCGGCGGCGCCGACGAGATCCGTCGAGAGTGCCTTCGAGCCCGCGTCGATGCAGGCCCGGGCCGGCTCGGGATGACTGGTGACGGTGGCGATCACCCGGACGGCGGTGGTGTCGAGGGTGGCGTTGCCGAGCGCGATCTGGCCGACGTCGTTGAAGGCGTAGATGCCCGGGCGGATCTGCGTCACCCCCGGCACCCGCGCCACCGCGCGGGCGGAAGCCGAGGCGCCGAGCGAGACGATCGGCAGCGACACGCCGCGTGCCCGGATCGTCTCGGCGACGGCGACCATGAATTCACCGGCCGCCCGTGCCCGGGCGACGAGGTCGGCAGGGTCGGTGGCCGCGTAGGTGTGGCCCTCGTGGGTGTAGATGCCGACGAGGTCGACGCCGGGAACGGCGTGGATCGCGGCGGCGACTTCGGGCGCATCCGCCGCGGTCACGCCCTCGCGGCCGAGCCCGGAATCGACCGCGAGCATCATCCGGGCCGTCTCGCCCGCCGCCGCGAAGACGGCGCCGACGCTGGCCGCGGCCTCGACGCCGTCCGTCGCCACGAGCAGGTCCGACCGCCGATGCAGCGCCAGCGCCCGCGCCGCCTTGTCGGCGCCGACCACCGGATTGGCGACGAAGAGCCGGCGCACGCCGGCGTCGGCGAAAGCCTCCGCCTCGCCGAGCTTGGCGACGCAGAGACCGTCGGCCCCTTGCGCGATCTGCCGCACGCCGAGCGCCGCCATGCGGTGGGTCTTGGCATGCGGGAACAGCTCGACGCCCGCCTCCCGGGCGATCCCCGCCATCTCGTCGAGATTGCGGTCGAGAACATCGAGATCGACCACCAGTCCCGGCGTGGCGACCGGCAGGCGCGTCCATGAGGTCTCGGACAAGGCGCGGTCGAGGGAGACGAGGGACATGGTCATGCATTCCTGGGACTGTATCGGGACGAGGCGCATGCAGGCACCTTGCGTGCGTCGGCGCAATGAGAAACCTTGGCGCCATGGGCTGAATCGCCGGGGGGCGCGTCGACGGAAAGGACGGCCATGGCGGGAAACCTGCGGTACGCGATCGTGGCGGGTCTTGCCATGCTTTTCTGCGCATCGCTGCCCGCGTCAGCGCAGCCGGTCCGGATCGTCGCCATCGGCGACAGCAACACCTACGGCTATCGGGTCCCGCGCGACGCGACTTATCCGGCCCAGCTCGAGACGCAGCTTCGCGCCAAGGGCTACGACGTCACCATCGTCAATGCCGGCCAGAACGGCGACATGACCGCCGAGGGCATGGCCCGTCTCGACGACGCCTTCGCCGACGGGGCCGATGCTGCCATCGTCTTCCTCGGGCGGAACGACTGGCGGAAGGGCGTGCCCGCCGTGACCATCGCCCGCAACCTCGACGTCATCGTCGCCGGCCTGCGCAACCAGGGCATCGAGGTGCTGCTGGTCGGCTTCGCGCCCAACGACTTCTCGCTGGTCGCCGAGAAGCACGGCGCGCTCTACTATCCCGACTTCTTCGAAGGCGTGACCACGCTCGGCCGGAAGCGCGGCAAGTACACGGTCAACGGCGACATCGGCCGCCACCTCAATGCCGAGGGCTACGCCGTGGTGGTCGACAGGATGATGCCGACCGTCGAGCGCCTGATCGGCATGACCGAGGATTGACGGCGGGTCTCGCAAGGCGTGCCGCCAGCCGCTCGTCCCGCGATGACGTTGCGCTGCTGGATTTCGCAAGGCAGAGGCTCCCTGCGGAAGCCCGTGGCCGGTCCTGTGGATAGCGCGCACAAGCGGTGTTCGATTCGTTCCGCCCTTCTCCCGCCCTATACTCCGTACAAAGAACAGCGTTCCCGAATCACCTGCCGGCATCCATGCGCTTCCCGCCCGACCTTCTCGAGGAGATCAAGGCGAGGCTTCCTGCCTCGTCGGTGATCGGGCGTCGCGTGAAGCTTCGGAAGCAAGGCCGTGAATTCGCAGGGCTTTCCCCATTTAACCAGGAGAAGACCGCTTCGTTCTTCGTGAACGACCAGAAGGGCGCCTGGTTCGACTTCTCCGCCGGCAAGAACGGAGACATCTTCACCTTCCTGATCGAGACCGAGGGCCTCACCTTCCCCGAAGCGGTCGAGCGGCTCGCCCGCGAGGCCGGCGTAACCATGCCGGCCGTCGACCCGCGGGCCGAGGAACGCGAGCGGAAGCGCGCCAGCCTCCACGAGGTGATGGAGCTCGCGACCGCCTTCTTCGAGGAGGCGCTGCAGTCGCGCGCCGGAGCGGCCGCCCGCGGCTATCTTCAGTCGCGCGCCCTGTCCCCGGAGATCCAGCGCCGCTTCCGCATCGGCTATGCGCCGCCGGATCGCAGCGCCCTCAAGACATATCTCGCCGGCAAGAACGTCTCGAACGAGCAGATGATCGCCGCCGGCCTCGTCATCTCCGGCGACGACGTGCCGGTCAGCTTCGACCGCTTCCGCGACCGCGTGATCTTCCCGATCGCCGATTTCCGTGGCGCCGTCGTCGGCTTCGGCGGCCGGGCGCTCGCCGCCGACGTGCCGGCCAAGTACCTCAACTCCCCGGAGACCGAGCTCTTCCACAAGGGCACCCTCCTCTACAACGGCGGCGAGGCGCGGAGGGCCGCCCACGACGCCGGCACCGTCATCGCCGTCGAGGGCTATGTCGACGTGGTCCGGATGGTGTCGGCCGGGTTCGCCCACACCGTCGCGCCGCTCGGCACGGCGCTGACCGAGCGCCAGCTCCAGATCCTGTGGCGGATGGCGGACGAGCCGATCCTCTGCTTCGACGGCGACAAGGCGGGCGTCCGCGCCGCCGGCCGCGCCGCCGACCTCGCCCTTCCCCTGCTGCAACCCGGCAAGAGCCTCCGCTTCGCCCTCCTGCCCGAGGGCCAGGATCCCGACGACCTGATCCGCGGTTCCGGGCGCGAGGCGATGGCCGAGGTGCTCGCCGCGGCGCGGCCGCTGGTCGACCTGCTCTGGGGCCGCGAGACCGAGCACGGCGTCTTCGACACGCCGGAGCGCCGCGCCGCGCTCGAGGCGCGGCTGCGGGAGATCGCCCGCGGCATCGGCGACGAGCGCGTCCGCCGCCACTACGCCCAGGCCTTCGACGAGCGGGTCGGCGCCTTCTTCCCGAAGCCGGACAGAGCCAATGGCGAATGGCGAACGGCGAATCGCGGGAAAGGCAGGCGGGATTCCTCGCGCTATTCGCTCCCCGCCATTCGCGCTTCGGACATCCCAGTCTCCGACCGGCTGACCCGGAGCGGCATCCTCGCCCGCCGCGCCGCCCTGCCGCTCCGCGAGGTGGTGCTGGTGGCGACCATGCTCGACCATCCCGCGCTGATCGTGCGCCATCTCGACCAGTTCGCCCGTCTCGAGCTCACCAATCCGGCGCTCGCCGAGTTCCGGGCCGCGCTTCTCGACATCGTCATGGAAGACGAGGACGTCGACGCCGAGACGGTCCGCGGACGGCTCGGCGCGTCGCGGCATTCTGCACTCCTGCCGCGTCTCGACGCGCAGCTCGCCGCCGCCGGGTTGTGGACCGCCACCGCCGCCGCGGCCGACGAGGACGCCGAAAGAGGCTGGCTGCAGGCTTTGACCTTGCACCATCGGCAGCGGACGCTACATAAGGAACTCAAGGATGCGGAGGCCGCGCTGGCAAGCGAAACCAGCGAGGTCAATTTTGCGCGTCTCGTGGATATCCAGAAGCAGCTCGCCAACGTCGAGGGAACAGAAGCGCTGATCGAGGGCTTCGGGTCTTCGTCGGGCCGTCAGGCCCGCAGCATGTGAGGGACTTGCGGCGCCCCTCGCCATGGCAGAAGGCGACGTGAGAACGGGACCGTAACGGTCAGGGGCAGTTCGGGCGGCGGCCGCCGGCAGGTGGCGCCGTCCGGTGATGGCAGATTTGGACGAGGCTCACGCCACGGGTTCGGGAACCCCGCGGCGCGGGCCGCTCTCATATCGGAGAACGGCGAATGGCAACCAAGGTCCAGGAAAGCGAAGAAGCGGAAGCGCCGGCACCGGCCGAGACCCCGGACGGACCGCTCCTGGACCTGTCCGACGCGGCCGTCAAGAAGATGATCAAGGTCGCGAAGAAGCGCGGCTTCGTCACCTATGACGAGCTCAATGCCGTCCTCCCCTCGGAGGAGGTGACCTCGGAGCATATCGAGGACATCCTGGCGATGCTCTCCGACATGGGCATCAACGTCATCGAGGCCGAGGAGGTCGAGGACGCCGAGGAGGGCGACGACGAGCCCGAGGGCGGCGACCTGGTCGAGGCGCCGTCGACGGCGGTTGCGACGAAGCCGGCCAAGGAGCCGACCGACCGCACCGACGACCCGGTCCGCATGTATCTCCGCGAGATGGGCTCGGTCGAGCTGCTCTCCCGCGAGGGCGAGATCGCCATCGCCAAGCGCATCGAGGCCGGCCGCGAGACGATGATCGCCGGGCTCTGCGAATCCCCCCTCACCTTCCAGGCGATCATCATCTGGCACGACGAGCTGCAGGCCGGGAAGATCCT
>JBIQKL010000209.1:0-2349 GCA_044506555.1 Hyphomicrobiales bacterium
CAGATGTCGAGGCAGGCCCGGCACGAGCCGCAATGGTCGGTCTCCGGCGCGTCGGGCGGCAACTCGGCCTCGGTGAGGATCGCGCCGAGGAACAGCCACGATCCGAACTCACGGCTGACCAGGTTGGTATGCTTGCCCTGCCAGCCGAGGCCCGCGGCCTCCGCCAGCGGCTTCTCCATCAGCGGAGCGGTGTCGACGAAGACCTTGACGTCGCTTCCCGTGCGGGCCGCGAAGCGCGAGGCGATCGTCTTGAGCCTGCCCTTGACCAGGTCGTGATAGTCGCGATTCCGGGCATAGACGGAGATGGCGGCGCGGTCGCGCCGGGCGAGCGCTGCGAGCGGATCGCGGTCCGGGCCGTAATTGAGGCCGAGCATCACCACCGACCGCGCTGACGGCCACAGACCCCGGGGCGAGCCGCGGCGCGCGGCGGTGTCGGCGAGCCATTCCATGTCGGCATGGTGGCCGTCGGCGATGAACTGGCCGAGCCGCGCGGCGGTGCGCGGTGCCGCGTCGGGCGTGGTGATCCGGACGACGTCGAAGCCCTCGGCTTTCGCGTCGGCGACCAGCCGGGCCCTCAGAAGTCCAGATCGGCGTAGTGGGTCGCCGGCGGATTGCCGCGGATCTGGTCGGCGAGAATCGGGCGGAAGCTCGGCCGCGACTTGACGCGCGCGTACCACTGCTTCGCCATCATGTCTTCCTCCCATGGCACCTCGCCGAGATAGTCGGTTGAGGAGAGATGCGCCGCGGCCGCGAGGTCGGCGAAGCTGATGGTCCGCCCCGCGAGGCAGTTCCGCCGCGCCACCAGATAGCCTACATAGCGCAGATGATAGCGGATGTTGCTGCGTGCCGCGCGAATCGCCGCCGCGTCGGGCGAGCCGCCGGTGCCATTGGGGGCGGTCCGCTTCAGGACCTTCTCACCGACGAGATAGGCGGTCACCTCCGAATCGAATTTGTCGAGGAACCACGAGACCAGCCGCCGCACCTCGGCCCGCTCAGCCGGCGCCTTCGGCATCAGTGCCGCCTCGCCGAGGCGGAAGCCCCGGGTCTCGCAGAGATACTCGGCGATCACCGACGGCCCGATGATCGGCCCGTCCTCGTCGTCGACCAGCATCGGCAGGGTGCCGGCGGGGTTGAGCGTGAGGAACTCCGCGTCGCGCGCGAAGGGGTGGCGCTCGACGAGCTCCACGGTCTCGCCGTACTCGGCGAGCACGAGACGCACGTAGCGGGAACCGGCGGAGAGTGGGTGGTGATAGAGGATCGGCATCAGGCGGGAGGTGTCCGAGCCCCCGATTGGAACGGAACATCACGATTCGGGTATAGAACCCACCCGCGGCGGGAACAAGGCGATTCGCCGCGCATGACGGGAACAGCGCATGGCCACATCGATCGTCGATCCGCTTCTCCTCGGCATCGTCGAGGGAGCGACCGAGTTCCTTCCGGTCTCATCGACCGCGCATATCCTGCTGCTCGGTGAGCTGCTGGGGTTCGACAGCCCCGGCAAGGCATTCGAGGTGCTGATCCAGCTCGGCGCGATCCTGGCGCTGCTCTCGGTCTACGCGGCCCGGCTGTGGCACATCGCCGTCACGCTGCCGACCTCGCAGCGCTCGCGGCATTTCACGATCGGCGTGCTGATCGCCTTCCTGCCCGCGGCGATCGCCGGCGCGCTGCTTCACGACCTGATCACCCGGGTGCTCTTCGAATCGGTCCTGACCATCAGCATCATGCTGATCTTCGGCGGCATCGTCCTCCTCTACATCGACCGGCTGCCGCTCCGCCCGCTCTACGGCGACGTGATGAACTTCCCCCTCGGGGTCTATCTCGGCATCGGCCTGTTCCAGATGCTCGCGCTGGTGCCGGGCGTGTCTCGGTCCGGCGCGACCATCGTCGGTGCCATGCTGCTCGGCAGCGACAAGCGCTCGGCGGCCGAGTTCTCCTTCTTCCTGGCCATGCCGACGATGCTCGGCGCCTTCGTCTTCAGCCTCGCCAAGAACGCCTCGATCCTCGATTTCGATGCCGTGCTCAGCATCGTCATCGGCTTCGTCGCGGCCTTCGTCTCCGCGGTGATCGTGGTCCGCCTGTTCCTCGGCTTCGTCGCCCGCCGCGGCTTCGCGCCGTTCGGCTGGTGGCGGATCGGGGTCGGCATCCTCGGCCTGATCTCGGTGTTCTTCTTCTCGTCTCCCGAGCCGACTCTCAGCGATCCCGACGCGCCGGCCGTCACCGCTCCCGAGGTTCCCGCCGCGCGCGACGTGACAGCGCCACAGCCGCCAGCCCCGGGCGACAGCGCGACGCCCGCCGACGACGATGCGCTCGGCGACCTCATCCGGCAGCAGTCGGAGTAGGACAAGGGGA
>JBIQKL010000210.1:0-2338 GCA_044506555.1 Hyphomicrobiales bacterium
CCGACGCGCCGGAGACCGACCATTGCGGCTCGTGCCGGGCCTGCCTCGACATCTGTCCGACCGACGCTTTCCCGGCACCGTACCGGCTCGATGCGCGGCGCTGCATCTCCTACCTGACGATCGAGAACAAGGGTCCGATCCCGCGCGAATTCCGGAAGGCCATCGGCAACCGCGTCTATGGCTGCGACGATTGCCTTGCGGTCTGCCCCTGGAACAAATACGCCAAGACGACGCGGGAGGCGAAGCTCGCCGCCCGCGAAGATCTCGACGCCCCGCCCCTCGCCGAGCTCGCCGGGCTGGACGACGCAGCGTTCCGGGCGCATTTCTCCGGCTCGCCGATCAAGCGGATCGGCCGCGACCGGTTCGTCCGCAACGTCATGATCGCGGCAGGGAACTCGGGCAGCGCCGGGCTCGTTCCGCTGGTCGAGGAGCGCCTCCGGGACGATTCGCCCCTGGTCCGCGGCGCGGCGGTGTGGGCACTCGCCGCCCTCGATCCGGAACGAGCCCGTGCGATCCGAGCCCGGGGGGATACCGAAACCGACCCGCAAGTCAGGGAGGAATGGGATGTCATCGACAGATAGGGACCCCGCCGTCGAACCGATCCCGGCACCGGCGCCCGCGGCGCCAGTGATCCGGGGGCTTCGGCCGGTTGCCCGGCCGGCCACCGCCACCGGCGTCTCCACCACCGGCGCGATCGCGTTCGGGGCGCTCGCCATCGGAGCCCTGGCGATCGGCGCGCTGGCCATCGGCCGGCTCGCAGTGGGGCGGCTCAAGATCCGCGACGCCCGCATCGACCGGCTCAGCATCGGCCGGCTCGAGATCGACGAGATCGACCGGAAGCGATAGACGTTTCGCCCCATGTCGGAACCGCGCTTCTTCAAGACCCGGGCCGAGTGGCGGCGCTGGCTCGAGGCGAACCACGCCACCGCCAGGGAGCAGGTGATCGGCTTCCACAAGGCCGGCAGCGGCCGGAAGGGCATGACCCGGCCCGAGGCGCTGGACGAGGCGCTCTGCTTCGGCTGGATCGACGGCCTGGTGCGCGGGTTCGACGCCGACACCTGGACCGTACGGTTCTCGCCGCGGCAGAAGCGGAGCATCTGGAGCGCCGTCAACATCGCCCGTGTCGAGGCGCTGAAGGCGGCGGGGCTGATGACGCCGCCGGGGCTCGCCGCCTATGAGGGCCGCGACCCGAAGCTCCAGAAGCGCTATTCCTTCGAGAACCGCGACGTGGCGCTCGACGCGGCCTACGAGGCGCGGTTCAAGGCCAATGCCGCGGCATGGGCGTGGTTCTCGGCGAAGCCCGTCTCATACCGTCGCCCGGCGACGTGGTGGGTGATGAGCGCGGTCAAGCCCGAGACGCGCGAGAAGCGGCTCGCAACGCTGATCGCCGATTCCGAGGCCGGGCGCCCGATCAAGCCGCTCACCCTGGCGAAGCGGAAGCCGGAATGAACGGCGCCCGCGTCTTCGTCTTCGGGCTGGGCTATACCGGCCTCGCCTTCGCTCGCTCCGTCCTCGGCAGCGCCGCCTCCGTCGGCGGCACGGTGCGGAGCGCCGAGCGGGCGGAAGCGCTGCGCGCCGAAGGCATCGCCGCACAGGTCTATGACGGCAGGCACCCGGCCGCGCTCGTCACCGCGGCGCTCGCCGACGCCACGCATGTCCTGGTCACGATCTCGCAGGGGACCGGCGGCGACCCGGTGCTCGCCACTCACGGCGACGACCTCCGCGCGGCGCCGGATCTCGCCTGGGTCGGCTACCTCTCGACCGTCGGGGTCTACGGCAACCACGACGGCGGCTGGGTCGACGAGGCGACGCCGCCGGATCCGCATATCCCACGCGCCGCCGCGCGGATCGCCGCCGAGGACGCCTGGCGGGCGCTGGGCGCGGCGCGGCGCGTGCCGGCCGGAATCTTCCGGCTCGCCGGCATCTACGGGCCGGGGCGCAACCCGTTCGTCAAGCTCGCCGAGGGCACGGCGCACCGGATCGTCAAGCCGGGGCAGGTGTTCAACCGCATCCACGTCGCCGACATCGCCGCCACGCTCCGCGCCGCCATGGCGCGGCCCGCGGCGCGCATCTACAACGTCAGCGACGACGAGCCGGCGCCGCCGCAGGACGTCGTCACCTTCGCCGCGGACCTGATGGGCGTCGCCCCGCCGCCGGAGGTTCCCTTCGCCGAAGCCGAGCTCTCGCCGCTGGCGCGGAGCTTCTACGAGGGCAACCGGCGGGTCGCCAACCGCCGCATCCGCGACGAGCTCGGCGTCGTCCACGCGTTCCCGACCTATCGCGACGGCCTGTCGGCCCTGTGGCGCGAAGAGACGTGGCGGGGGTAGTGTTTCCGACG
>JBIQKL010000090.1:0-11677 GCA_044506555.1 Hyphomicrobiales bacterium
ATGATCGCGCTCGTGACCGAGGCGCAGGCGGCCAAGGCGCCGTCCGAACGGTTCAGCGCCTGGTTCGGACAACGCTACACCGTGGCGGTGATGGCGGGGGCCGTCCTCGCTTTCGCGGGCTTCTACTGGTTGGGGCGCGACTGGGGGGAGGCCCTCTACCGATCCGCAACCCTGCTGGTGGCGGCAAGCCCGTGCGCCATCGTCATTTCCGTGCCCGCCGCGATCCTGTCGGCTCTGTCGGCAGCCGCCCGCGGCGGTGTGCTGTTCAAAGGCGGAGCGGCGCTCGAAACGCTCGCCGCCGTCGATACGTTCGCCTTCGACAAGACGGGAACCCTGACGACGGGCAAGGCCTCCATCGACAAGGTCGTGGCGCTTGAGGGAGACGAGAGCGGCTTTCTGTCGCTTCTTGCCGGACTGGAGGCCCAGTCGGAGCACCACAGCGCCGTCGCCATCCGTCAGGAGGCCGTCACGCGCGGCATTGCCCCCATCGCGGTGGCCGACGTGGCCACCCGGCCGAGCGCCGGTATCGTCGGGGTCGATGGAGGCGATCGGCTATGGGCGGGCAATCCTCGGCTCGCGGCACAGATGGGCGCGTCCATCGACCATCCTGCATTGCTGACGCTGGCGGCGGATACACAAACGGTCATCTATGCCGGACGGAATTCGCGCGTGCTGGGTGCGGTCACCATCGCCGACCGGACGCGCGCGACCTCCGCGCCGGCGCTCGCGGCGCTCCGCCGGAGCGGGGTGGAAACGATCGTCATGATGACCGGCGACCGCCGTCCGGTCGCGCTGCGGATCGGCGAAGAGCTCGGGCTGAAGCCCGAGGAGATCCATGCCGACATGCTGCCGGAAGACAAGGTCGAGATGGTGGGCGAGCTCGCAGCCGTCGGCAAGGTGGCGTTCGTCGGCGACGGCGTCAACGACGCGGCCGCGCTCGCCCGCGCGGACGTGGGGATTGCCATGGGTGCGGCAGGATCGGACGTTGCGCTTCAGGCCGCCGACGTCGCGCTTCTGTCGGAAGACATGGGACGGCTTGCGGATGCGCACCAGCTCGCGCGCCGGACGGCGGCGATCATCCGACAGAACCTCACCTTCGCCATGGCCGCCATGGCGCTGCTTGTCACCGGCGCCCTGTTCTTCGAGCTGCCGCTGCCGCTGGCGGTCGTCGGCCACGAAGGTGGAACGGTTCTCGTCGTGTTGAACGGCTTGCGTCTGTTGAGGGATCCCATCCGGAGCAGGGGAACGGAGCTGGCAATGCGTGCTCAAGTGTCCAGTGCTTCAGGCATCGCCCCCGTTCCCCGACGTCAGGACTACCACCGGAAGGTCCCGCGGCGTGCAGATTGAAGTCCGGTTCTCTGCGTCCATGCCTGCAAGGGGAATGGGACGCTGCGCCTCTTGTCCGGCCGGCCGCGACCGCCCAGCTCGGGCTCTCGACCGAACAACCTGATCGGGGAAATCAAGTCTAGGGCGTTGCCGGCACTCTGATCGAGGTTCGCCGCCACCATTGCGGCCGTGCTCCCTTGCTGGTCTGGACGAGCACTCGCTATTCCCTGCATCATTGCATTCAGCTCTTGAGCGGCAAACGGCTTACAATTGAAGGAATGGATCGATGCTCGTCGAGAGACTGTTGTCCGGAGCTCGCGAGCGACTCGTCACGGTCACGAGCGACGCACCGCTGATCGAGGCCGCAAGGCTTCTCCGAGTCGGCACCGACATCGTCGTCGTATGCGATCCGGCGGGAACCCTGGCCGGCGTGATCACCAAGACGGACGTGGTCGCGCAGATCAGTCACTGCCAAGGCGCGAGCTGCATCACGCCGGTTTCCTCGGTGATGACCCGGAGCGTCGTCGTGTGCCGCCCGGGCGACTGGCTGAACGAGGTCTGGTCGATCATGAAGCAGCGCGGCTTGAAGAACATCCCCGTAACCGACCCAGAAGCACGGCCCCTTGGCGTGCTCAGCTCGCGAGAGACGCTGCAAGTTCTCCTCGATGAGACCGAGAATGAGGAATCCCTCCTGCGGGATTATGTAATGAGCATTGGCTATCACTGAAACGCGCCACAACCCCTCTGGGTGAACACGCTCGGCCTTGGTGCCGCGGCGTGCAGTTGAAGACCGGTTCTCTGCGTCCATGTCTGCAAGGGGCATCGGACATCAGCCCATTCAGCGAAGGATCTCCGCCTGCTCAAGCGCTGCGCGGTCCCTACCGATGGTAGCGACAGCCAGCGTCTTCTCATCCTTGCGAAAGCGGATCAGGCAGTCCTTATCGAGGAGACTGCCCTCCATCTCCACGTCATCCCACGATTGCGCGTAGCCGACGTAGCGGATCGTCATGTCGTAGTGCGCGCTCCAGAAGAAGGGCACGTCCTTGAATGGAGTCCGCGTGCCCAGCATGTTCTCTGGCGCGCAGCGACGCCGCCGTCTCCAGCCCGATGAAGCCTGAGCCCAGCACGGGTCGGAACCGGGTCGAGGCCCACGTCCCCAATTTGACCGGGACGCGATCCCAACCCTACAAGGAGCGCATGCATCAGACAGGCTGGAACCCATGCTGATCACCGATCTGAGCGAGTCGGAATGCCTGGACCTCATAGCACGGGCACGGGTGGCCAGGTTGGCGTGCGCCAGAGACGGCCAGCCCTATGTCGTGCCCATCTCTTGCGTCTACCAGGACGGCTACGTCTATTGCGCCTCGACCGAAGGAAAGAAGGTCGAGTGGATGCGGACAAACCCGCTGGTTTGCCTGGAGATGGATGAAGTCCGCAGTCCCCAGAACTGGACCAGCTTGATAGTGGACGGGCGTTTCGAGGAGATCCTGAACGACCCGGAGTGGGAGAGCGAGAGGAGACTGGCCTGGTCGATCCTACAGCAGCGGCCGATCTGGTGGGAGCCCGCCTACGTGCAAACGATCGTCAACAGGACCGAGAAGGAACTCCGCCCGCTCTATTTCCGCATCCATGTCGTTCGTATGTCCGGGCGCCAGGGCGCGAAGGACACTTCAAGCTCATGAGAAGCACGGCTCGCTTCTGACGAGTGGATCGAAGATCGGCAATAGCGTTCCGGATCACTCCTACGCCAGCGAACGACGACCGTGGATGAGCCGCCCAGGGCGCTCGTTCGCGCACTGGACGCGCCGTCCGGCTCGATTCTTCCCCTCGCGCTTCTCCAGGGTGACGGGCGCGGTTAGAGCCTCGGTGGCTCCGGTGCGCCGCGGGCGGACGGTCCGATCCATCGGCGGACCGGTGCCGTGAGGAACAGATTTGCCAAGGGCGACGTTGTCGCCGAGACTGCTCACGGTGCAGTTGGAGACGGTGGGGCCATGCTTGCCAGCTGTTCCGTGTCGATACGCTGGTGCGGTGGAAGAACGTGAGGTTCCTGCGGCGCGACAAGCACGAGGCGCTGTGGCATGGCGAGGAACTGATCCGCGCCGAGCAGTTCGGTCTGGACCGGTTGGCGGAGCACGCCGCCTCGCTTGCCGACGCCCAGGGCCATCACGCGCCGCCCGGCGGAGGGCATGCGCTGTCGGCCCGGCTCCGCGACAATGAAGCAGCGCTGCTCGCGGCCTATCGGACGATCGCCCGCGTCGTCGAGAACGGGCGCACCATCACCCCAGCAGCGGAATGGATCCTCGACAACTACCATGTCGTCGAGGAGCAGATCTTCCAGATCAAGGGCGACCTCCCGCCCGGCTACTACCGCCAACTGCCGCGTATCGAGGGCGGGCACCTTGCCGGTCTGCCGCGGGTGTTCGGCATCGCCTGGGCGTATGTCGCGCACATGGACAGCCGCTTCGACGTCGACACGCTGTGCCGGATGCTCGACGCGTATCAGCGCGTCCAGCCGCTGACGATTGGTGAATTGTGGGCCGTGGCGATCTCGCTTCGCATCGTGCTGGTCGAGAACCTCCGCCGCGCGGCCCAACAGATCATCAAGGGGCAGCGTCTTCGCCGCCGCGCCGACGCCATAGCCGACCGCGCGCTGGGCCTCCGGGGAGCAGATCCGGTGCCGGTCTCCGACACGCTGCGCGACCTTGGGCCGGATTACGCGCCGACGCTTCTCGTCCAGCTTGCCCACCGGCTCCGCGATCCCGGACCGCTCGCTGCGTCCTCCGCCGAATGGCTCGATGCGCAGATGGTCCGGCAGGGCACCAGCACCGAAGCGCTGATCGCCGCCGAGCACCAGCAGCAGGCCGCCATGAACGTGACCGTCCGCAACATCATCACGAGCATGCGGCAGGTCTCCGCAGTCGACTGGGGCGAGATCTTCGAGCGCGTCAGCCTGGTCGATGCGCTCCTCCGCGACGGCTCGCGCTTCTCTTCCCTCGATTTCCCCACCCGCAACGCGTACCGGGAGGAGATCGAGCACATCGCCCGTCGCTCGGGCCTGGCCGAGCTCGATATCACGCGGCGTGTCCTTGCCCTGACCGAGGCCGCTGGCGATCTCTCCTCCCCCGAAGCCGACCCAGGCTACTGGCTGATCGGCAGGGGCGCGCCGCAGCTCCGCCGCGATGTGGCGTATCGGCCGCCGATGTCCGAATGGCTCCGTTCGGCGTTCTTCCGGCTCGGCGTTGCAGGCTACGTCAGCCTGATCGGCGCGTCGACGGCGCTCGTGCTCGCCGCCGCGATTCTCGTGGCAACTACGGGCGCTTCGCCATGGCTGCTCATGACGCTGCTCGTCATCGCCGGCATCATCCCGGCATCGGAGCTGGCTTCCGGTCTCCTCAACCGGATGATCGCGGCAATGCTCAGGTCGAAGCCGCTGCCGGCTCTTGATTTCCAGACCGGCATCCCCGACGGCGAGCGCACGCTGGTCGTCATGCCCGCCCTGCTCAGCAGCCCCGAGGCCATCGACGACCTCGTGTCGGCGATCGAAGTGCATTATCTGGGCAATTCCGGTCCGAACGTTTTCTTCGCCCTCCTCACCGACTGGCGCGATGCGCCGACGGAGACGATCGAGGACGATCAGCGCTTGCTGGCGCAGGCGCACGAAGGCATCGCCGAGCTGAACCGTCGCTATCCCGGACGCGGCGAGCCACGCTTCTACCTGCTGCACCGGCGCCGGCAGTGGAATCCTGCCCAGGATGCGTGGATGGGCTGGGAACGGAAGCGCGGCAAACTCCAGGAACTGAACCGTCTGATCCGGCAAGAGCCGGGAACCTCGTTCGTGCCGTTCGACGGGGCAACGCCGTCCCTGCCAGGCAGCATCCGGCACGTCGTTACACTTGACGCCGACACGCGGATGCCCCGCGATACCGTTGCCAAGCTCGTCGGCCGCGCAGCGCACCCGCTCAACCGGCCGGAGCTCGACACCGAACGGCGCCGCGTTGTTGCCGGGTATGGCATCATTCAGCCACGGATGACGATGGCGCTGCCGATGCGCGGCGAGGGCTCCTGGTTCCAGTACGTCTTCTCGGGCTCGCCCGGCATGGACCCCTACGCCGCTCCGGCGCCCGACCTCTACCAGGACCTGTTCGGCGAAGGATCGTTCGTCGGCAAGGGCATCTACGACGTCGACGCCGTCGAAGCCGCCATGGAAGGGCGTACGCCGGACAACGCCGTGCTCAGCCACGACCTCTACGAGGGCATTTTCGCCCGATCAGGACTGGCGAGCGACATCGAGCTTCTCGAGGAGTTTCCCCGCCGCTACGACGTCGCGCTTTCCCGCATTCACCGCTGGACCCGAGGCGACTGGCAGCTGCTGCCCTGGATCTTCGACCACGGCGCCGCCACGGGCGGAACGCCAGCCCTCGGGCGCTGGAAGATGCTCGACAACCTCCGGCGCTCGCTCTACGCCCCATCTGCGGTTGCGGCGCTGTTCGCCGGCTGGCTGTTGCCGCCCCGGGGGGCGCTGGTATGGACGTTGTTCATCCTCGCCACGCTGTCGCTCCCGGCACTGATCTCGGACCTGATCGGTTTCGACTGGCGGAGCACCCGCGTGCCGTGGCGGCAGCGCCTCGGCGCACTCGGCGACAACCTCCGTCGCTCGCTCCTCCAGTCGGCATTCCTCGTCGTTACCCTCGTGCACCAGGCCGGGACGATGATCGACGCGATCGCCCGCACGCTCTGGCGGCTGGGCGTGACGCGGCGCCGGATGCTCGACTGGGTGACGGCGGAGCAGGCCGCCCGCACGCCCGAAATGAGCGTGGTCGCCTTCTACCGCTGGATGATTCCGAGCGTCGCGGTCGGCGTCATCGGCGCGATCGTCGCCTTCTCGACGGCAATGCTCACCGGCTTGGTCGCGCTACCCTTCGCGCTGGCCTGGGTCGCGGCACCGGCGCTGGTCTACGTCGCGAGCCGCATCATCCCCTACGGCGCACCGTCGCTCGAGGAGGGAGACATCCGCGACCTGCGTCTGGTCGCCCGACGCACATGGGCCTATTTCGAGCGCTTCACCACTGCCGAGCAGAATTTCCTGCCGCCCGACAACTACCAGGAGCCGCCGCAGGCCCAACTCGCCGGGCGAACGTCGCCGACCAATATCGGCCTCTATCTGCTGTCGGTGGCCTCGGCGCGCGACTTCGGCTGGATCGGCCTCCGCGACATGGCGGACCGGCTCGCGGCGACGCTGGGGACAATGGGCCGGATGGAGCGGTTCCGCGGCCACTTCTACAACTGGTACGACACGGCGGATCTCCGGCCGCTGGAGCCGCAATATGTCTCCTCGGTCGACAGCGGCAATCTCGCCGGCCACCTGATCGCACTCGCCAATGTCTGCGAGGAGGCGGCCCTCGGGTCGACGTCGGCTGACGTTGCCGCGGGCATCGGCGACCACATCCGCCTGCTCGAGGGGGCGTCGGCCGATGGAGCGACGACGGAGTGGACGAGCGCGCGCGACGCGATCGCGCGGGCGCTCGCTGAGGATGCCGCCGTCGACACCGGCGACCTCCTGCTCCGGCTTCGCCCCTACGCCGATGTCCTGGTCGCCCATGCCGGCGAAGACGCGGTTCGGACCACATGGTCGAACGCGACGCTCGCGACCATCGACAGTCACCTCCGGGATGGCACGCCGGCAGCAAACGCCCCGCCGCTCCGCGACCGTCTCTTCGCGCTCGCCGACACGGCGCGCAGCCTCGCCGTATCGATGGACTACCGCTTCCTCTACGACGCCGAGCGCCAGCTCCTGTCGATCGGATACCTGCCGAGCGACGGGCAGCGCGACCCCAACTACTACGATCTGCTGGCCTCGGAAGCGCGGCTCGCGAGCTTCTTCGCCATCGCCAAGGGCGATGTGCCCACCAAGCACTGGTTCCGAATGGGACGCGTCACCACCGACGTCGCCGGCGGCGCGGCACTGGTCTCCTGGTCGGGCTCGATGTTCGAGTACCTGATGCCCTCGCTGGTGATGCGTGCACCGGACAGGAGCCTGCTCGCCGAGACCAACCGCCTCATCGTCACGCGCCAGATCGCGTACGGGACGGAGAAAGGCATCCCCTGGGGAATATCGGAATCCGCCTATAACGCCCGCAACTTCGAGTTCACCTACCAATATTCCAATTTCGGGGTGCCCGGCCTCGGCCTCAAGCGCGGGCTCAGCGCCAACACCGTCATTGCCCCCTATGCGACGGGCCTTGCGGCGATGGTCGATCCGGCGGCGGCGATGGCGAACTACCGCGTGCTCGCGGATCAGGGCGCGCTCGGCGACTATGGCTACTTCGAGGCGATCGACTACACGCCGGGTCGCGTGCCGGCCGGCGAAGACTTCGCAATCGTCCGCAACTACATGGCTCACCACCAGGGCATGACCATCGTGGCCATCGCCAATGCGCTGCTCGGCGGCGAGATGCGCCGGCGCTTCCACCGCGAGCCGATCATCGCCGCGGTCGAGCTCTTGCTGCAGGAACGGCATCCACGCGGCGCGACTGCGATCCAGGTGCGGGCCGAGGAGGTCAAGGCGCCGACCGAGGTGCGCATCGTCGTGCCGCAGACGCCCCGCCGGACGACGACGCCGCACACGGCGGCCCCGCAGGTCCAGATCCTCTCCAATGGCCGCTACTCGGTCATGCTGACCAATGCGGGATCCGGGTGGAGTCGCTGGAACGAGCAGAGCGTGACCCGCTGGCGCGAGGACCGGACCCTCGACGACTGGGGCTCCTGGATCTATCTCCGCGATACCCAGACCGGCCGCACCTGGTCCTCGACCTACCAGCCGACCCGGGCCGAGCCCGACACCTATGTCGCCGACTTCACCGAGGACCATGCCGAGTTCGTCCGCCGCGACCGCACTATCGCCACGACGACGGAAATCCTCGTCTCGGCCGAAAGCGATGCCGAGGTCCGGCGCGTCTCGCTCGCCAACATGGGGGGAATGCGGCGGGACATCGAAGTAACCTCCTATGCCGAGGTCGTGCTCGGCTCCGGTGCGGCCGACATGGCGCATCCGGCCTTCTCGAAACTGTTCGTGCAGACCGAATACGTCCCGGAGTTTGATGCCCTCGTCGCGCATCGCAGGAAGCGGTCGCCGACCGACGAAGACCTCTGGGCGGCGCATTTCGCAATCGTCGACGGGATGCCGGTCGGGCCGGTGCAGTACGAGACGGACCGGGCGCGGTTCATCGGCGTCGGCCGCGATCTCTCGGCGCCCGAGGCACTGGAGCGGCCGCTTTCCAACACCACCGGCACCGTGCTCGATCCCGTCTTCAGCATCCGTTGCACGGTGAGCGTGTCGCCGGGCCGAACCACCCGCGTCGCCTTCTGGACGCTCGTCGGCCCGAGCCGCGAGGCGGTGCTGGAGCGGCTCCGGAACCATAACGACCCGCTCGCCTTCGAGCGGGCCCGGACGCTGGCATGGACGCACGCCCAGATCCAGCTCCGCCACATGGACCTGATGCCCGACGACGCCGGACTGTTCCAGTCACTGGCCGAGACGGTGCTGTTCTCCGAGCCGGGGCTCCGTCCCGCCGAGCTGCCCGAGGCCGTGCAGAACGCGCTGTGGTCGCAAGGGATCTCGGGCGACCTGCCGATCATACTGGTCCGCATAGACGATACGGTCGATATCGGCCTCGCCCGGCAGCTCATCCTCGCCCACGAATACTATCGGCTGAAGCGCCTCGCGGTCGACATCGTCATCCTCAACGAACGGGCGAGCTCCTACGTCCAGAACCTGCAGGAGGGGCTGCTCGCCGCTGCCAAGGCGAGCCAGACGCGCAACCAGCCGTTCCGGCATGGCGGCCCCGGGCAGGTATTCGTGCTCCGCGGCGACCTGGTCGGCGACGATGCACGCCAGGCGCTCCTCGGCGCCGCCCGGGCCGTGCTGACGGGCCGCCGCGGCGGCCTGGCCGAGCAGCTCAAGCGGCTGGCGGCGACCCGCACCGTCACCGCCCGCCCGCCCCCCGCCACGCGTCCGCAGCTGTTCGGGCCGCCGCCCGATACCAGCGGGCTCGCCTTCTGGAACGGCTATGGCGGCTTCGACGCCGCCGCCCGCGAATACGTCGTGGTCCTTAGGGACGGCCTCCGGACGCCGGCGCCCTGGATCAACGTCGTCGCCAATCCGGGCGCCGGCTTCCATGTCGCCGCCGACGGCGCCGGGTATACGTGGACGGGGAACAGCCGGGAGAACCAGCTGACCCCATGGTCGAACGACCCGGTCGAGAACCGCTCCGGCGAGATGATCTACATCGCCGACCGTGACAGCGGCGCATTGTGGGGGCCGACCGCCCACGTCCATCAGGCCGACGGCGGTGCCTATGTGGCCCGCCACGGCTTCGGCTATTCCCGCTTCCTCCACGAAGCCGACGGCATCGAGAGCGACCTCGTCCAGTTCGTGCCCGGCGACGCCCCCCTGAAAGTCTCGGTGCTGACGCTCCGCAACGTCGGCACCGGCGAGCGGCGTCTCGCCGTCACCGCCTATGCGGAATGGGTGCTCGGTCCGTCGCGGACGGCGGGCCTGCCGTTCATCCGGACCGGGCTCTCCGCGAACGGCGCGCTCCTCGCCCGCAATCCCTGGAATCGCGACTATGGCGGTCGCGTCGCCTTCCTCGACATGGGCGGCCGGCAGCGATCGTGGACCGCCGACCGCTCCGAGTTCCTCGGGCGGCTCGGACGCCTCGACGCGCCGGCCGCGCTCGTCGCCGGCGCCCCGCTTTCCAACCGCGTCGGCGCCGGACTGGATCCCTGCGGCGCGTTGCAGGTGGAAGTGGCACTGGCTCCCGGCGAGAGCACCCGCATAGTCATCCTCCTCGGACAGGCGGGGTCGCGGGAGGAAGCGGATGACCTCGTCGCGCACCATCGCGCCGCCGATCCGGAAGCGATGCTCGCCGACGTCCGCGGCCGGTGGCAGGCGCTGCTCGGCGCCGTGCAGGTCGAGACGCCCGATCCGGCACTCGACCTCATGCTCAACGGCTGGCTCCTTTACCAGGCGATCGCCTGCCGCATCTGGGCCCGCTCCGGCTTCTACCAGGCGAGTGGCGCCTACGGCTTCCGCGACCAGCTCCAGGATTCGCTCGCCCTGCTCCTGACGCGTCCGGCCATGGCCCGGGAGCACATCCTCAAGGCGGCATCGCGCCAGTTCGAGGAGGGCGACGTCCAGCACTGGTGGCTGCCGGCGACGGGCCAGGGAGTACGAACTCATATCTCGGACGATACCGCCTGGCTCGCCTACGTTACCGCGGCCTATGTCGCCGCCACCGGCGATGCGGCGATCCTCGATGAGCCGGTGCCGTTCATCGAAGGGCCGGCGTTGTCGCCGGACGAGCACGATTCCTTCTACCAGCCGCGGCAGGCCGGACGCGTCGCTCCGCTGTTCGACCACTGCGTGCTGGGCATCGAGCGAAATCTGGCGGTCGGCGTCCATGGCCTGCCGCTCATGGGCACGGGCGACTGGAACGACGGCATGAACCTCGTCGGTGCCGGCGGACGCGGCGAGAGCGTGTGGCTCGGCTGGTTCCTCCATGCGGCGCTCGAGGCGCTCGCACCGCTCGCCGAGGCGCGCGGACGAGGCGATCTCGCCGAACGCTGGCGTGCTCACATGGCGGCGCTGCGCGGTGCGCTCGCCGACCACGGTTGGGACGGCGCCTGGTACCGCCGCGCCTATTTCGACGACGGTACGCCGCTCGGCACGGCCGGGGGCCCGGCGTGCCGGATCGATTCGATCGCGCAATCCTGGGCGGTGCTGTCCGGAGCCGGGGAAGCCGGCCAGGTGGCGGCCGCGCTCGCCTCGGCGGAACACGAGCTCCTCAAGTGGGACGAGGGCATTGCGCTGCTCTTCGCGCCGCCCTTCGACACCGACACGCCGCTCGAACCAGGCTACATCAAGGGCTATCCGCCGGGCATCCGCGAGAACGGCGGCCAGTATACCCATGCTGCCATATGGCTCGCCTGGGCTTTCGCCCGGCGTGGCGACGGCGACATGGCCTTCCGCATCTTCTCGATGCTCAATCCCATATCGCACGCCACGACCAGGGCAGCCGCCGATCACTACAAGGTCGAGCCCTATGTCGTCGCAGCCGACGTCTACGCCGCGCCCGGTCACGTCGGTCGCGGCGGTTGGACCTGGTACACCGGCTCCGCCGGCTGGCTCTATCGCTGCGGCATCGAGGCGCTCCTCGGGCTGCGGAAGATCGGCGACGTGCTGGAGATCGACCCCGCGATTCCCGCGACCTGGCCAGGCTTCCGCGTCCGCTTCGTGTTCGGCGCGGCCACATATGTCATCGCCGTATCGAATCCCGCCGGGGCGACACGCGGC
>JBIQKL010000090.1:11777-15493 GCA_044506555.1 Hyphomicrobiales bacterium
CGGCGCGGCCACATATGTCATCGCCGTATCGAATCCCGCCGGGGCGACACGCGGCATCAGGAAGCTGGTCGTCGACGGCCGGGCATTGTCGATCGATCCTGCGCGGATCGTGCTTGTCGACGACGGGCGCGAGCATTTCGTTCAGGTGACGATGTGAGGATAGCCGGTGGTCGAGCCGGCCCGCTCGAACGTCTCGATCGAGCCTTTCGGTTCTCAACCCGCCCGCTTGGCTTTTCGGACCGGTCTGGACGCCGCTCTATATACTCATCGCCATCCGGATGGGACGTCCGCGATGACGGCTGACGACCAGACCGAGGTACTCGCCTTCCTGGCCGATCCGCGGACGCACGCCCTCCTGTTCCCGGTGGTGCGGATCGATACCCACGCCGCCGTCGTCTTCCTTGCCGGGCTCGACGTCTACAAGGTGAAGCGAGCGGTGAAATTCGCATTCCTGGGCCAGTCGACGCTCGCGAAGCGGCGCCGCGCCTGCGAGACCGAGGTCGTCGTCAATCGCCGCCACGCACCGCAGATCTACTACGGCGCGGTACCGATCACGCGGGGATCGGACGGCCTTCTCCGTATCGCCGGCGACGGCGAGCCGGTCGAGTGGGCGGTCCACATGCGGCGCTTCGACGAGACCCGCACGCTCGACCATGTCGCAACGCGCGGCGAGCTCACGGCACCGCTGGTGACACGCCTGGTGGAGGTGCTCCTCGCCGGCTACCGCGACGCCGAAGTCCGCGACGGCGGCGCTGCGACGATGGCGCTCCGCGGTGTCGTGGAGGAGACGCTGGCCTCGCTCGCCGCCGCGCCGGAGCTCTTCCCGGCGGTGGAGACCACGGCGCTTGCGACCGCCATGACCGCCGCCTTCGACCGACTCGAGCCGCTGCTCCTCGCACGCGGTCGGCGCGGGCGCGTGCGCCGCTGTCACGGCGACCTCCATCTCCGGAACATCACGTTGCTCAACGGCGTGCCGACGCCGTTCGATGCGATCGAGTTCGACGAATCGATCGCCACCATCGACGTCCTCTACGACCTTGCCTTCCTGCTCATGGACCTGTGGGAGACCGGTCTCCGTTCGCAGGCGAACCTCGTTCTCAATCGCTACCTGTGGGGATCAACCGACCTCGAGAGCGAACTCGAGGGACTGGCGGCGCTGCCGCTGTTCCTGGCCCTTCGCGCGGCGGTCCGCGCCAAGGTCGAAGCGCTCCGCTTGCGGGAAGTCGCGGGCGACGAGGCACCGGCGGACGAGGTTCGCCGCTACTTCTCCCTTGCCCGTGCCGCAATGGCGGACGCGCGACCGCAGCTCATCGCCATCGGTGGGCTCTCCGGCACCGGCAAGTCCACTCTGGCGGCACGCATTGCCCCTTATCTCGGACGGATGCCGGGAGCGGCGCATCTTCGCAGCGACATCGAGCGTAAGCGTCAGTTCGGCGTGCCCGAAAACCGGCGCCTGCCGGGACATGCCTACGAGCGTCCGGTCACCGAACGCGTGTTCGCCGCGCTGCGCGCCCAGGCGTCGACCGCCCTGGGTACGGGCCAGAGCGTCATCGTGGACGCCGTCCATCGCCGTCCCGAGGAACGCGCCGCGATCGCCGCGGTTGCCGCCTCGCGCGGCGTGCGATTCGTCGGCATCTGGCTCGAGGCGCCGCTTGCAACCACGGTCGAGCGCGTCATGGCGCGCCGCGACGACGCATCCGATGCCACGGCTGCCGTGGTCGCCGCCCAGTTTGCCGAACCGGCCGGCGAGGTTACGTGGCACCGCATCGACGCGTCGGGCAGCCTGGACAGCGCCGCCGACGCCATGCTCGCCGCGGTGGCCGGATCGGACGCCGGCTGACCCGCTCAAGGTCCGGCGCGTGATCGAATACCGTCAGCGTCGATCATGCCCCTGAGCGGCTATCCGAGGTCCAGGCTGACGATCGCCACGCCCGGCTCGTCGGGATGCGGGGCAACCGAGAAGCCGAACTCCCGGCACATCTTGAGCATGGCCGCGTTCTCCTCGAGGACGAGCCCCTCGATCCGGCCGATCTCCTCGGCGCGTGCATAGGCGACGATCTCCTGAAGCAGGAGCCAGCCGAGCCCCTTTCCCTGGAGGTCGGTGCGGACCAGCAACGCGTACTCCGCCTTGGACCGGTCCGGCTCGCGTGACAGGCGCCCGACCGCGGCCAGCGCTCCGTCGGCTTCGCGGAGCAGCACGAACGCCATGTCGCGGTCGTAGTCGAGCTGGGTCAGCCGCCGCAGCATCTCGTCGGGAAATGCCCGGCGGGGCGCGAGGAAACGGAGCCTGATGTCGTCGGCGGAGACCCTGGCGAGGAACGCGGGGTAGAGCGCGACGTCCGCGGGCTTGATCGGCCGGATGCGATAGACCCCGTCCGCCATGGCGACCTCTCTCTCCCACTCGGCGGGATAGGGCCGGATCGCGAGCGACGGATTGGGGCCCGGCTCGTCCACCCTGTCGGGATCGATCTCGATACGCGCGTCGAGCGCGACCACGCCGTCGGCGTCGGCCAGAAGCGGATTGATGTCCACCGAGACGAGGCACGGAAAGTCGACCACCATCTGCGAGAGCGCATTGAGCGCGGCCGCGATCGCGGCGCGGTCGGCGGGCTCGCGGTCGCGGAAGCCGGCCAGCAGGCGGCCGATCCGGGTCCGCGCGATCAGGTCATCGGCGAGCACGTCGTCCATCGGCGGAAGCGCCACGGCGGTGTCGTCCATCACCTCGACGGCGACGCCGCCCGCCCCGAACAGGATGACCGGCCCGAAGATCGGATCGATGCTCATCCCGAGGATGAGCTCCTGCGCGTGCTTCCGCACGATCATCGGCTGCACCGCATAGCCTTCGATGACCACGCCGGGCGCCTTCTCCTCGACCCGCCTCCGGATCGTTTCGGCGGCCTGGCGGGCGCCGTCCGCGGTATCGATGCCGAGCACGACCCCGCCGACGTCGGACTTGTGCGAGATCGCCTTCGACAGGAGCTTCACCACCACGGCCGGCGCGGACTCGAGGAGCCGCGCCGCCGCGTCGGCCGCCGCCGCGGGAGAGCGGGCGACGTGCGTTCCCGGCACGGGGATGCCGTAGGCGGCGAGGACGTCCTTGGCCTCGGGCTCCGTCAGCATCCGCCGCCCCTCGGCGGCCGCTGCCCGGAAGACTCCGCGCACGAATTCCCGGTCGCCCGCGACGTCCTCGCTGCGGCTGGCCGGCACGCGCGACAGCGCCTTCTGGGCCCGCGACCAGCCGCCGAGATAGGACAGGGCGCGGGCCGAGTCCGCCGGCGTCTCGAAGCTCGGCACGCCGGCCTCGTGGAGGATGCGCCGCGCGCCCCGCACGGTATGCTCGCCGAGCCAGCAGGCGAGCATGGGCTTGCCCGCAATCCGGCCATCCTTCGCCAGGGCGGCGACTGCAGCGGCGGCATCGGCCGCGGAGGCGAGGCCGGTCGGACAGTTGAAGACGAGAACGGCATCGACGTTCGGGTCGGCCGCGACCGCCTCCACCGCGCCGCGATAGCGGTCGGGCGGCGCGTCGCCGATGATGTCGACCGGGTTGGCGTGCGACCAGGTCGGCGGCAGCGCCGCGTTCAGCCGCTCCATCGTAGCCGGCGACAGGTCCGCCAGATCGACGTTGCACTCGACGAGTTGGTCGACGGCGAGTACGCCCGCTCCGCCGCCATTGGTGACGATGCCGGCGTTCATTCGCTCCAGCCGCGGGAAATGCG
>JBIQKL010000091.1:0-13827 GCA_044506555.1 Hyphomicrobiales bacterium
TGCGCGGCATCGTCACTTTCTTCAACCGGACGGCGATAGGAGGCGTGCTCTTCCTCCTACCGCTCGCCCTGATGATCTTCCTGGCCGGTCAACTCGTGGTCCTTCTCCGGCCGGTCGCGGCCGAGATCGCCGGCATCCTCGGCGGTTTCGCGATCGGGCCGTTCTGGCTGGGCGCGGCGGTGATCGTCACGCTGATCGTCCTCGCCTTCGTCTCCGGACTGGCCGCCACCACCTTCGTCGGGCGGCGGCTCACCGAGCGGCTCGAGGTCTTCGTCCTCAACCAGGTCCCGGGCTACTCGATCGTCAAGAGCGCCGCCGCCGACGCCGCGAGCAGCATGGCGGCGATCGACCAGTCCGACCGCAAGAAGGCCGTGCTGATCGCCAGCGACGGCATGTGGCAGATCGGATTCGTCACCGGCGAGATCGGCGAAGACCTCCTCGCCGTGTTCATCCCGGACGCGCCGTCGCCCGAGGCCGGCGCGCTCGTCTATGTCGGGCGCGACCGCGTCGTCGACAGCGGGCTCAGCGTCTCGGATGCCCTGGCCTGCCTGCGGCGCCTCGGCGCGCGCACCCCGGCGCTGTCGACGGCGATCGTCGCGCGCGGCCTCGACCCGGAGTAGAATGGGGAAGACGAGGAGGTCGCCCATGGCTCTCTACGAACCAACGTCCGCCGACGAGCGGTCCGGCCCGCTGCCGTCCGAGGCCCCGCCTTTCCCCGGGATGGCCTGGGTCCCCGGCGGCACGTTCCTGATGGGCTCGGACAAATACTATCCCGAGGAGGCGCCGGCGCACCGCGTGCACGTCGACGGCTTCTGGATGGACGTGCACACCGTCACCAATGAGGCGTTCGCCCGCTTCGTCGAAGCGACCGGCCACGTCACCCTCGCCGAGAGACCCGCCAACCCGGACGACTATCCCGGCGCCCTCCCCGACCAGCTCGCCCCCTCCTCGACCATGTTCAAGAAGCCGGCCGGGCCGGTCGACATGAACAACCACTACAACTGGTGGGTCTACGTGAAGGGCGCCGACTGGCGGCACCCGCGCGGGCCGGCGAGCAATATCCGGAAGCTCATGGACCACCCCGTGGTCCATGTCGCCTACGAGGATGTCGAGGCCTATGCGCGATGGGCGGGCAAGGAGATCCCGACCGAGGCGGAATGGGAGTTCGCCGCCCGCGGCGGGCTCGACGGCGCCGACTACGTCTGGGGCGACGAGCTCACGCCCGGCGGCGTCCACATGGCCAACACCTTCCAGGGCGACTTCCCGTACCGCAACACCATGGCCGACGGCTACGAGTACACTGCGCCAGTCGGCTCGTTCCCCCCGAACGGCTACGGGCTCCACGACATGGCCGGCAACGTCTGGCAATGGACCAGCGACTGGTACCAGGTCCACGGCAGCATCGACAGCCCGTGCTGCACGGCCGAGAATCCGCGAGGCGCCGCCCGCGAGGCGAGCTTCGACCCGCGCGATCCGCAGAGCCGCATCCCGCGGAAGGTCACCAAAGGCGGCTCGCATCTCTGCGCGCCGAACTACTGCAGGCGCTACCGGCCCGCGGCACGGATGGCACAGCCGGTCGACACCTCGATCTCCCATCTCGGCTTCCGGCTGATCGCCCGGCCCGCGGGGAGGTAAGGCGGCCGACGGCGATCGGCCGTCAGCCGCACCGTCCTCGTCCGAGACGCCGATGAACTTCGCGAGCGGGAGGCCGGCGGCAGGCCCCGGAGCCCGAGCCCCGTCACGTCACGGACCCGGCACGGCGGAGCTGCCGTGCCGGGGTCTCACGGCATCAACGGGATGCGGTGGCGGCGTCGAGCGAGGCCGTTCCGCCACGCCGCGCGTTGTCGATCGCGAAGGCGCCGGGTCCGGCGAAGACCAGATAGAGGAAGATGAAGCAGAACAGCACCGCGGCTTCGCCGCCGTTCTGCGCCGGGACGAACGCCTGCGACGCGTGCGCCATGAAATAGGCGACGGCCATCTGGCCGGAGGCGATGAACGCCGCGAGCCGGGTGAACAGTCCGATGACGATGAGGACACCCGCGACGATCTCGATCGCCCCGGCGAGGCCGACGAGCGAGAACAGCGGCGGCTGGAAGTCACTGGCCGGGAAGCCGAGGAGCTTCATCGTCCCGTGGGACATGAAGAGCAGGGCGGTGATCACGCGGAGCAGCGCGAGAAAGTACGGCGCCAGGGCAGTGAGGCGGGATTCGAAACTGTTCACGATATGCGGTCCCCATCGATTGAACGGATTGGCCATCCACCACGCGCGCGCGTCCCGTGCCATGTCGCCCCCTCGCATGGTGCGTCGCACCAATGCCGGCGCCGCTCCCATCTGGCAAGCGGCGTGGCCGTCACTTTGCGGTGACGGCGCCGTGAGGTTGAAATCGCTCTATTCTATTCGGTGCGCTGGTAGAAATTCTCGATCATCTCGGTCAGCTCCGCCTTCCCGGGGCGCATCGTTCCCCAGGCGAGGCCGCCGGCGGCGCGGTCGAGCTCCCCCTGGCGGCGGAACAGCATCTCGACGAAGCGGCCGACCAGGCCGGGCGACATCCACAGGACGTTGGCGAGCGCGGCCTTGTCGACCTCGAGCACTTCGACGGCGTCGAGCGCGGTCACCGTCGCATTCCTCGGGCTGCCCGTGAGCAGCGACATCTCGCCGACGATGCCGCCCTTGGTCAGCTTCGCCACCCGGTCGGAATCGCCCTTCAGCGTGACCTCGACCTCGCCGTCGACGATCACGAACATCGAATGTCCCGGCCGATCCTCGGAGATCAGCGCCTCGCCCTTCTCGAGCTTGTGGATCCTGGCGTGGTCGGCAAGGAGCACCAGTTCCTTGTCGTCGAGCGCCTCGCGGAAGAAGGGCACAGATTCGAGAATTTCCCGCGCAGACATCATTCGCTCTCCTGCCGCATCCGATGGGCGGGACTTTCCGGTCACGCCGCCGTGCCGTCAAGCCTCGATGGACGATTGCCGCGCCGGCCCGGTCATGGCACGGTCCCCGCCCGAAACCTTGGGGGAGCGCCATGATCCGCCACACCGTCGTATTCCGCCTGAAGCATCCCCCGGGATCGCAAGAGGAAGCGGCGTTCCTCGATGCGGCCAGCGTCCTCGCCGCCATCCCCGGCGTAGGGAACTTCGAACGGCTCCGCGAGGTGAGCCCCAAGAACGGTTTCGCCTTCGGCCTCTCGATGGAGTTCGCCGACCAGGCGGCCTACGACGCCTATAACATCCACCCGGACCACGTCGCGTTCGTTCGCGACCGCTGGATTCCGGAAGTGGCGGAGTTCCTCGAGGTCGACTACGCGCCGCTCTGACCGCGCCGCGCCTTGCGCGGCGGCGGCGGTGGCGCGGCAGCTTCGGCGGCGAGACGCGCCGCCCGCAGGCGCTCGGTCTTGGCGGTCATCGCGGCCGCCTCGCTGTCGATGATGCCGCGCGCCGTGCGGGTCGTCACATCGTTCTTCGATTCCGCGCGCGACAATGCCGGTTTGAAGAGGGAATCGGCGGACTTGCGTTTCACGGCAGTGCTCCTCGCAAAAAAGCAAAAAGGCCGGGCAAGCCCGACCTTTCCTCGACACCCACCACCGTCCTGCCAGTACATCCGTGGTCAGGGCCGGCGGTGAGGTCTGTCATCCGGGCGCCTTAGGCGGCCTGGAGATTCTCGGCGGCGTTCTTGCCGCTGCGGCTGTCACGCACGATGTCGAAGCTGACCTTCTGGCCTTCGACCAGCGAGCGCATGCCGGCGCGCTCGACGGCGGAGATGTGGACGAAGACGTCCGGCTCGCCGTTGCCGCGCTCGATGAAGCCGAAGCCCTTGGTGGCGTTGAAGAACTTTACGGTACCAGTGTTCATGGCGATTTCCTTTCAAATCGGCACAGTGAAAAGGCTTGGACACTCTGCCAAAGCCCGATGTCGTCGATTTTGTGAAGGAAGATCGTCGGGCGTCGAAACGCAAAAACAAAGTTCGTCAACAAGATCGATGGCAGATACATAGTTCGCGTTTGTGACGATGACAAGGCGTGCGCGGAAAATCTTCCGCCGACACGTCCCCCCGATGCTCAGACCCGGCCGGAGAGGTGCCTGGTTCGGCGGAGGGCCGGGAACAGCACCATCCAGATCCCGGCGATGGCGACGGTGCCGACCGCGCCGATCACCACCGCCGGCACCACGCCGAGCAGGGCCGCGACCGAGCCCGCCCTGAACTCGCCGAGTTCGTTCGAGGCGCCGACGAAGACCGAATTGACCGCGCTGACCCGGCCGCGCACCGCGTCGGGCGTCCAGAGCTGGATCAGCGTCTGGCGGATATAGACGCTGACCATGTCCATCGCGCCGGCAAGCGCGAGCGCCGCCACCGAGACCCAGACGATGGTCGAGACCCCGAACACCAGGGTGAAGAGCCCGAACAGGATCACGCAGGCGAACATCGTCAGGCCGGCATGGTCGCGGACCGGCCGGAGGGCGAGATAGAGCGCCATCGCCAGCGCTCCGAAGCCGGGAGCTGCCCGAAGCAGCCCGAGGCCCCAGGGTCCGACGTCGAGGATGTCGCGGGCATAGGCCGGCAGAAGCGCGACCGCCCCGCCGAGGAGAACGGCGAACAGGTCGAGCGAGATCGCGCCGAGCACGATCTTCTCCCGCCATACGTAGCGGAAGCCGGCCACCAGCGTCTCCCAGCGCGCCGGCTCGACGACGGTCTTCTGTCGCGGCTTGGGGATGAGCAGCGCGAACGTCGCGGCGAGCGTGAACAGCGCCGCCGCGACGGCATAGGGCAACGGCGCGCCGAGACCATAGAGCAGCCCGCCGACGACCGGTCCGGTGATGGTCGCGAATTGCTGGGTCGACGAGGACAGGGCGATCGCCGAGGCGAGCGCTTCGGCCGGCACCAGGTTCGGGACCAGCGACTGCTGCGCCGGCCCGAGGAAGGCGCGCGCGACGCCGAAGCCGACCAGCACGCTGAGGATCAGGCCCACCGCGATGTCGCCATGAAGGGTCAGGACGAGCAGCGCCAGCGCCGCCAGCCCTTCCACGGCCTGGCACGCGGCGACGATGGCGCGACGGTTGAAGCGGTCCGCGGCGAGCCCCGTGACCAATACCAGGAGCAGCGCCGGCGTGAACTGGACGAGACCGACGAGGCCGAGATGGAAGGGATCGCGGGTCAGGTCGTAGACCTGCCAGCCGACGGCGACGCTGACGATCTGGGTACCGAACGTCGCCGCGAGCCGCGACGCCCACAGGAGCGCGAAGCCGCGATGGCGAAGGGCGGCCCAGGCGTTGCCCGGCGGTACGGGATCGGCAGCCGGCGCCATGGCGGATCAGCTCGAAGGAACGATGCGCCGGGCCCGCCGGCGGAATCGAGGCAGGCAGGGTTACTGCACGGGCGCGTTGGTGCGGGCGGCGTGAGCGGCGCGGAACTCGGCGGCCTTGGCCGCCGCTTGGCTCGCCGGAACGAGGACGTAGCCGCGGCTCGCCATGCAGGCGCGGTCCGGCTCGACGCTGCCGGCCGGCGTACAGGCGGCCTTGTCGGACTCGAAGATCACGGCGAGCGAAGGATTCTCCCGGCCGGACTGCCCGTCGGAGCGCACCCAGACCCCCTGCTCCACCCTCGGCGCGCTGCCGCCGCCTCCGCCCCCGAGACTGACGCAGCCCGACAGAATGGCGCCGAGCGCCGCCACCAGCACGATTCGCAAGACCGGACCCCTCCGTTCTGTCCTCGGCGCGCACCTAGCACGGGGGATGCGGCGAAAAGGCGGCAGGTTTGCGGTGCCGGTCATGCTTCGAGCCGGTCGATGAACCAGCGCGTCAGCTCCACCCAGACCTGATCCTTTTCGGCTGCGTCCTCGATGCCGTGGTCGATATTGGGGTTGTCGTTGACCTCGACGACGAAGATGCCGTCGGCCGTCTCCTTGATGTCGACGCCGTAGAGCCCGTCGCCGATGAGCTGGGCGGCGCGCAGTCCGACGTCGACCACCGCCGGCGGCGCCTCCCCGAGCGGCAGGGTCCGGTGCCCGCCTTCGAGCGTCTTCCCCCCGGCGCTATGCTTGACGATCTGCCAGTGCTTCTTGGCCATCATGTATTGGCAGACGAAGATCGGCTTGCCGCCGAGCACGCCGACCCGCCAGTCGAAGCTGGTCGGCATGAAGGCCTGGGCGAGCAGGAGATCGGTGTCCTCGTACCATTGCTTGAACAGCGCCTGCAGTTCGGCCGGGTTGTCGACCTTCTTGACGCCGCGGCTGAACGAGGAATCCGGCACCTTCAGCACCATGGGAAAGCCGAGCTCGGCCGCGGCGCGCTCGAGGTCCGGCGCCCCGGCGATGATCACCGTGGGCGGCACCGCGATGCCGTTCGAGGTCATCAGCTCGTGCAGGTAGATCTTGTTGGTGCAGCGGATCATCGAGATCGGGTCGTCGATGACCGGCATGCCCTCCTGCATCGCGCGCCGCGCGAAGCGGTAGGTGTGATTGTCGATCGAGGTCGTCTCGCGGATGAAGAGCGCGTCGAACTCGGCGAGCCGGGCGAGATCGCGCCTGGTGATCGGCTCGATCTCGACGCCCTGCTTGCCGGCGATCCGCGACCAGTGCTTCAGGGTCGCTAGGCTCGACGGCGGCATCGCCTCGTTGGGGTCGTAGAGGACCGCGAAGGAGTAGCGCGGCGGACCCTTGTCCTTCTTCGAGCGCCATTCGCGCCGGGTGTGGTTGTGGAGCGCGCCCCGGAAGACGTCGAGCTCGGTCGGCGTGAGCCTGGTGACCGGCACCGACGAGAGGCGGCGGATCTGCGGCCGGTCCGCGGTCTCGATGGTCACCTCGAGCACCGGGCAGCGGTACCAGTCGAACAGCAGACGGCCGAAGCGGTCGAAGCGATGGTCCTCGACCTCGCCGAAATAGACCAGGAGCCGCCCCGGCATGGTCTTGTCCGGCGCCGCGGCCAGCGCCTTGGCAAGCGCATCGTCGAGCTCGGGCAGCGCCTGCGCGTAGAGCTGGCGCGCGCCGAGGTCGACCATGGTCTCGACCGAAGGGACGACCCGGTGACCCCGCGCCTCGGCGAGCAGCGAGCAGTAATAGCCCCGCGTCTGGTAGTTGAACGAGCGCGCGAGATTGATGATCTTCGGCCGCTGACCCCGGAACAGGCCGGGCCGCGCCAGGTAGTCCTTGGTGGTGATGACCTTGTGCGGGGTATCGGCGTTGGGGAAGTCTTTGGGGGTGTCTACCAGGATGACCCAGTCGGCCATGGTCAGTCGTCCGCTTGGCGGGACCGGCCCGCTGCGTGCCGGTCGAGGCGCTTCTCGTAGCGACGCGCAGCCGCGCCGTCTTCATAATATCCGGCAGTCCGCCCGGTCAGGACGTAGCCGCGGCGCTCGTAGAGGCGGATTGCGGCAGGATTGTCCTCCCGCACCTCGAGGCCGAGACGGTCCGCCCCGCGGCAGCATGCGTTAGCCTCGGCATCGGCGAGAAGGGCCGCTGCAAGTCCCCTGCCCCGAGCGCCAGCGTCGACCGCGATCGAGTAAAGCCGGGCGACTCGCGAACCGGCACGGAACAGGACCAGCGAATAGCCATCGACCCGATCCTCGGCACCGATGACCCGGAGAGCCGCGGTCGGCGCCTTGGTGAAATGCCGGAAGCTCCGCGTCCCGAGCCGGTCCGACGTAAAGGATTCGCCCTCGAGGGCGAGGAGGCGCTCGACATCCGAAGGCGCCGCGGCGCGAATGGAGAACGGGTGCATGGGCCGGATTGTGTTGCAGGGATGTGACGCCGATTCCCGAAAAAACACAAGGATGATCAGGGAAGAGCAAGGATTTCCGCGAATTGCCGCAGCAGGGCGGAGCCGGCGGCCGACCCTGCGTCATATCGGCCCTCGCCACGCCGGAACAAATCGCACAGACTGGCGGAGGCGACACCAGAATGGGATCTCCCCGCCGGGGGAATGAACGCTTGAAGAAAAGTATCCTCGCGCTCGTCGCAGCAGCGGCGGCGGCATGCATGGTTTCGCCTCCGGCCTTCTCCAAGACGCTGAAGGCCTACCGGCATATCTTTCTCGACGGCAGCCGGGTGAAATGGGGCAGCCCCCAGCCCGGGACCGGCGCCGTGGTGACCTACGCAACGCTCCAGGAAAGCGTTCGGTTCCCGACCGCGCGAAATTGTCGGGCAATGGCACCGATGGCGGGCCTGCTCGCGGCAAACCACGTGGATGCTGCGACGTTCCAGTCGGAGCTCCGGATCGCCTTCGGTCTGTGGAGCGCGGCGGCCAACATACGGTTCGAACCTGCGGCCAGCTACGAATCGGCCGACATCCTGATCGGCGCGCAGGCCGTGCCGCACGGACGCGCCTTCACCAATGTCGAGTTCGAGGAACGGGAGTCCGCTGCCGGTGGGTTCGCCCCCCTCACCCGCTCGCTGATCTGCCTGAGCCCGGCGGAACGTTGGAAAACCGGGTTCGACGGCAATCTCCAAGTCTACGACCTGCGCTACACGCTTCTCCATGAGATCGGTCATGCGATCGGCCTCGACCATCCGGCGATCGCCAGCCAGCTGATGGATTTCCGCTACAACGAGAAGTTCCGCACGCCGCAGCGGGGAGACGTTCTCGGCGTGGTCGCCCTCTACGGGCCGAGCCGGTCGGCGACGGCATCCGCCGCCTCCCCGGAGTCGCCGCGGGTGGCGACGGTGAAGGCCGTGCACGAGGATGCCGGCGGCTGAGCATTCGCGGGCGGCGCTTCGAAAAGCGCCGCCGAACCGACCACGACCTTTCCGGGTCAGAAGCCGCCCATGTCGAAGTCGCCGAAATCGCCTCCGGCGTCCATCTCCTCGCCACCCATGTCGTCCTCGGGCGGCGCCTCCTGGGCGGACGCCTGGTCGTCTCCGAACATCGCGCCGGCGATCATGTTGCCGAGCAGGACGCCGCCTGCGACGCCGAGGGCGGTCTGAGCCGCACCGGCGAGAAAGCCGCCGCCCTGCCCTCCGGCAAGCGCCGGATCCGGGCCGCGCCGGCGCCCCGTCGGCGGCACCGACGAGCGACCGCGCCCGGCGCCGCTTCCGAACAATCCGCCGAACAGCCCGCCACCACCCGCGGCTGCCTGATCGGCTTCCGCCTCGAGCTCTGCGATACGCCGCTCCGCCTCGCGAAGGGCGGCATTCTGCACCACGATGGTCTGAGCCATGTAGTACGGCGCGCCTGGCTGAGCGGCGATGGCCGACCGGATCAGCGCTTCGGCATCCGGGTCGCGCGGAGCGGAGCGCCCCTCGACCTCGCGGAGGCGCTGGAAAAGATCGAGGATGGCGGCGCGGTCGTCATCGTTCATTGGCGATACCCGTCGTCTTCATGCGTGGGCACCATCGCCCACGCGCGGGCATATGGCGCGGGGCCCCGGTTCCGCCAAGAGGGCCTCGGGGCGGAATCGACCGGCCGCCGAAGCGCCCGCGCCACGCGCCCTATCGGGGCGCGAGGGATGCGACGAAGTCGTTGGTCCGCTGCACGGCCGCGGCGAACGCGCCGGCGTTGAACTGGTTCATCACGAAGAAAGCGCCGACGCCGCGGGTCGGCGCGATGGCGACGTAGGTGAAGAACCCCTGGAGGCCGCCGGTCTTCTCGAGGATGAGCGGCTTGTTGCCCTCCGGCATCTGGATCACCCAGCCGCCCAGGGACATCGCCGCCATCGGGCCGGCATCGTCGATGCCGACCACCGAGGCGAGGCCGTCGCGGTAGAGATACGCGGCCTGCGTGACGCGCCGGAGCTCACGCATGTCGTCGCCGTCACGGTCGACGTTCCAGGCGATCCACTTCAGCATGTCGTCGCCGGTCGTATGCAGACCGCCGGCGCATTCGATGCCCGCCGGCGTCGGCACGTTCGGCATCGGGCTGCCGTCGAAGAAGTGTCCCTCCATCAGGTCGTCGCCGGCATCGGACGCCGGGTTGAAGACCGTGTCGTCCATGCCGAGGGCGTCGAGGAAGCGCTCGCGGAGCTGGTCGGCATAGGGCTTGCCGCCGGCCGTCGTCAGCGCCGCGCCGAGCAGGTCGTAGCCCCAGTTCGAGTAGGCGACGGCCGTGCCGGGCGGATACAGGAAGGGGTCGTTGAGGAGCTCGGCGAATTCGACCTCGCGGGTATTGGAGGCGAACGGGTCGTCGTCGGGGGAGTCCGGCCGCGGCACCTCGCGCGGGAGGCCGGAGGCCTGCGTGACGAGGTCGACCAGGCGGATCATGCGGCCGTCCTTCTCCGGCACCGTGACGCCCTCGCCGGCATAGGCCTGGAGCGGATCGGTGACCCCGACGAGGCCGTCGATCGCCATCGCCGACAGCACCGTGCCGCAGAACACCTTGCTGACCGAGGCGATGCGGAAGATCGAATCGCCGTCCGGAACCTTGCCGCTGCCGTCACGCGTCTCGCCGAAGCCGAACAGCGCCGTCTCGCCGTCCCGCACGGCGCCGAACAGGAGGCCCGGCACGTTGCCGCTTAGGGCCATGATGGTGCCGGTGAAGGCGGTCGCTTCCTCGAGCTGCCGGTCCGCGGCGAGCGCCGGAGGGAGCCCCGCACCCATGGCGAGCGCGGCGGCGAGGAAGGTTCGGCGGAGACGTCGGTTCGTCATGGGATCTCGTCCTCCTGCAATGGTGGTTCAGGGCGCTACGGCCCGAGGGTCCGACTAGAATTGCAGGCCGGCCGTGAAGCGGACCTTGGTCCCCTCCGCGCCCAGCGAGGGCTCGTCCTTGTAGGGTATCGCCACCCACGTCGCGACGCTGGTATGGGCGCCCATGCGGGCCCGGATGCCGCCGCCCGCCGAGCCCACGGAGGCGAACTCGTAGCCGCCCCGGTCGGGCGGGTTCCACACCGCGCCGTAGTCGACATAGCCGAAGACGGAGAGGCCGCTCAGCCAGTCGACGCCCAGGTCGAGATCCTTGCTCATCTCGAAGGAGAGCGCGTAGCCGGATTCGCCGGCGATGGCGCCGTTATCGAACGCGCGGCCATAGGTCTCGCCGCCGAGACTGTATTTCACCGCCGAAGGCAGGTCGGTGAAAGCGTACTGGCCGCTGTACTTGAACTGTGCGTTGACCGTCTCGGTGACGCTCCGCGACAGGCCGCCCTCGACGGTGGCGAAGCGATAGTCGTTGTTGTCCTCGCCGCTCGCATCGAATGCGTCGATGCCCTGGCCGAAGCTCGCCGCGACGATCGAGTCGAGCCCGAGGATGGTGTCGTCATAGGTTGCGCCGAACGTCACCCAGCGCTTCCGCTGGTCCACCACCCGGCTGCCGTTTACGTCGACCGTGTTGTTCTGTCCCCGGAGCGCGAGGGAAGCGATCACGTTCCGCTCCTGGCTGCGGAGCACGGCATAATCGAGATACGCGCCGGCCTGGCTGCTCTCGGCGTGGATGTCCTCCTCGTCCTTCGGCTCCGACCACACGTGGGCGACGTCGTAGCCGAAGGCGAAGCCGGACGGCCCGAGCGGAAAGTGCTGGGCGAGCTTGCCAAGGACCAGTTCCCCCGGCGCCGCCGGATTGGTCACCACGAGCAGGTCGGTCGATTCGAACAGGCCGAAGAGGTTGTTGAACCG
Organism: Hyphomicrobiales bacterium; assembly: GCA_044506555.1. Classification (GTDB taxonomy): domain Bacteria; phylum Pseudomonadota; class Alphaproteobacteria; order Rhizobiales; family Kaistiaceae; genus Bauldia. The sequence continues at coordinate 11,529 of JBIQKL010000091.1, forward strand.
GGCATTGCCGGCAAGCTCGAGCGGACCGATGTCCTCGCTCGCGAAGTTGTCGAGGCGGGCGCGGAAGCTGCTCGGATCGAAGTCGATCCGAAGGACGAGCCGTCCGGCGCCGGGCTCCTCCGGGATCTGCGAGAATTGGGCCTCGATGGTCAACCCGGCGAGGTCGGACATCAGCAGCGCATAGCGCAGGAGCTTCGAAATGCGGACCGGCCGCATCTCGACCATGCGGTCGATATAGGGGCGGAGCCGCGCTTCGAGATTGCGGATGTTGTGGATGTCGCCTTCGACCGACACCTCGCGGATGTAGGATTCGTAGACGACGATCCGGACGGTGCCGTCTGAGAAGTCCTGCTCCGGGGCAAAGGCGCGCGCGTAGTAGTCGTGGTCCCGGTAGATTCCCTCGATGCCCTTGAGCACGCCGTCGAGGTCCCGAAGCGTGATCGTCCGGCCGACCAGCCCGGCATAGAGCGAGGCGAACAGCGACGGATCGAGGGTGACCGCCCCCTGGATCTCGACGCGGCGAAGGACGAGACTTACGCTGTCGAGTGCCCCCGGGGCCACGCCTGCGACATCGTCGGTGACGACCGTCACGCCGATGCCGCGGGGCGGCGTCGGCGGCGGCGTGTAGCGCTCCAGCACGCTGTTCTGGTTGATGATCACGTCGCGGACGCTCTCCGCCGACGCGGGCTCGACCACGCACCACAGGCAGAACAAGACGGCGACGGGAAACGCGACCCGCCATGCCCGAGCGCGAAGCGGTCCATGCATTGCGACTCCGGGCGCGGGAGACAATGCGGCGATCTTGCGTTTCATCTGTGTCCCCGCCCCTCGGGAAGGCGCCTTCACCGGAAGCGCTGGTACAGCGCGGCGACGGCCTTCTCGACGCCGTCATGCGCAGGAGGGCCGCCGATATTGGTCGCCACGACGATCGCCAGGTCGCGTTCCTCGTCGACCACGATCTTGGCCAGATTGAACTGGTTCGAGCCGTTATGGGTGAGCAGCTCGTGGTCGGACCAGCCGGGTCGCTCGATGCTCCAGCCGAACGCATAGCCGCCTTCCGCCGGAGTGCCGGGGGGAGGATCGGGGCGCCTCGGGGTGCGCAGCTTCTCGGCGTGGATGTAGGCCAGCGTCGACGGCTCGACGAGCTGCGGCCCGCGCAATCCCTTTCCGGCGTTCCAGTCGGCCCAGCGTGCGAAGTCGAGAATGGACATGTGGTTCGACCCGGCGGGAGCGAGCAGCGGCGGCAGATCTGTCCAGGTGCCCGAGAGACGCGGCTCGATGACGCCGTCGTCGTTGACGGAATGGCCGACCGCCGCATCGATCAGGCCCGGGGTCGCGGGCGGGCCGAAGCCCGCGCTCTCCAGCCCGAGCGGCTCGTAGATCCGCTCGCGGACGAGCATCTCCCACGGCTCTCCGGTCACCGCCTCCATCATCGCCCCGGCGATCATGAAGCCGAAGTTTGCATACTGGAACGGAGAGCCTTCGGGGACGACCGGCGCGTGGTCCTTCCATGCATCGATCGCCATCAGCCGAAGTGTGGTGGGGCTGTAGTCGAAGGCATCGGCGTTGAAGTACAGGTCCATCATCTCCGGGGTATCGGAGGGAATACCGCTACTGTGGGAGAGAAGCTGCTCCAGCGTCACCGCCGCGAGCGCGGGGTTCAGCCCCGGCACTTCTTCACCCAATGCCTCGCCGATGGTCGAATCCCAGCGAAGTTGCCCGCCATCCACCAGCGATCCGGCGACCGTCGCCGTCATCGCCTTTCCGTCCGATCCGATATGGATGCGGTCGTCGACCGCTACCGCCACCCCGCTACCCGCCGCACGTTCGCCGACCGCGCCGGCGGCGACGATCTCGCCTCCCTTCGTCACCGCCGCGAAGAGCCCCGGCAGCTTGAACTCCTCCTGGATCGGACGAAGCAGGTCGTTCAGATCGGCAGGGCTCGCCGCCATCGCGGGCAGGGAAAGCAATGCGCCGATCAGCGACGCCGAACCGAGCGCCCTGACAGCTCGCAGCGCGGGCCGCCACCGGGAAGAAACGGGGTCGAACGGGATCACCAGGAGGCTCCGGACAGATTTCAGAAAGCACGGCACACGGCGTGTGCCCGACGCGTGTTTCTGTCCCAGTTGCTGGTCCGGCGCAATCCGTATCGTCGGTTCAAATCGGGTATAAGTCGCATGATGGCCGAGGATCGAGTCGGGGGGTGACGACCCCGTCCACCCTGGCAACGCCGGCGTCACGTCCGTCATTCCGCATGTCGTCCTGGACATGAGGACCGGCACTCTCATGCGTGACGACG
>JBIQKL010000091.1:13927-15384 GCA_044506555.1 Hyphomicrobiales bacterium
TTCCATCGTGGGATTTCGGCCGCCGGCGCCCTCGCCCGCGGCGCGTCCGCCGATGCCGCCGTCCAGTTCCGGCAGGCGCTCGACCTGCACCGGCGCAGCGCCCGGGACGAGGATTCCAGGGACGCGGAGCTCCGACTTCTCCTCGGGCTCGGCGCCGCGCTCATCATGTCGGATGGCTTCACCGCGGCGGAACTGCCCGCGATATACGAACGGGCGCACGCCCTCTCCGGCGATGCGGTCGGTGCAGCACACGCCGTCATCCCGGTCCTGGCGGGACAATGGAACTACCATGTGTCCCGCGCCGAGATCGCCATTGCCGCGCGAATTGCCGACGACCTTGGCCGGGCGTCGCCCGGCGCCCCGGCGGCGTGGCAGATGGCGGCGCACAACGCCGCCGGCACGACGAAGTGGTTCAGCGGCGCGCCCGGCGGCGGCCTGCCGCACATCGCGGCCGCGCTCGCCCTGCACGATGCCGCGGGCGGACGTGATGCCGCCGTCACGCTGGGGGAGGATCCGGTCGTCGTGTGCCGGCAAAACGCCGCCTGCGTCCACCAGCTCCTCGCCGATGCCGGAGAGGCCGAGCGACATTTCGCGGCCGGCATGGCCCGGGCCGAGGAGCTCGACCAACCGTTCGGCGTGGCGCAGATGCTGTGGGCCGGCGCCGTCATCGCCCACGAGCGCGACGATCCCGTGCTCGAGCGGGCGCGCGCGCTGATCGACGTCTGCGAGCAAGCGACCATTGCGTTCTGGCTGCCTGCCGGCAGGGTGATGGCGGGCTGGGCGACGGTGATGCTGGGCGATCCGGCGGGGCTCGCCGAGTTGCGCGAGGGCCGCGACGCCTACGTCGCGATGAACGTCAGGCTGACCCTCCCCTACAGTCTCGCCTTGCTGGCGGATGCCTGCGGCCGGTGCGGCGACACGCAGGCCGGCTTCGAGGCCCTGTTCCTTGCGCTCCGTACGGCGCGCACCACCGGCGAGCGCTGGTACGAGGCGGAACTGTATCGCGGCTGGGGGGAGCTGTCGCTGCTCGCCGGCCAGCCTGCGAAGGCGCGCGTCGCGTTTCGTCGCGCGCTTGCGCTCGCCCGCCGGCAGAACATCCCGTCATTCGCGGCACGCGCCGAGGCGCGGCTGATGCAGCTTCCGGCCTGACACGCCGGTCCGATCCGATTCTCCCCGCCCTCGTCGGCCCTGCCCCGATCACCGACGATGGGATTTCGGGCCTTCGTCGCCGCGATATGCGGCAGCGCTCCTGCCGGCGAGACCGCGTTCCGCCGGTCACGGCTATGCGCCGCCGTGGATCGGGCTCGACGACGCGGAAATTCGCCACAACGCCTGTCGGATCGCCCTCGAATGGTATGATGTGTACGCGGAGTCCAGCCAGTCCAGCCTCGTTCCGACCGACGGCGGTTTGGCGCACCCGACAGGATTCGAACCTGTGACCTCTGCCTTCGGAGGGC
>JBIQKL010000092.1:0-4472 GCA_044506555.1 Hyphomicrobiales bacterium
ACCCACGTCGCCATCCTGAGGTGCCCGCCGCAGGCGGGCCTCGAAGGACGCACGGAGAGAGCCCGCGCGCGGAACGAGATGACGTGTGCCGCATCGCTCACCCCACCACCTCCAGCGCAGCGCGAGCCCGGCGGCGGGCGGCGAACAGCCCGTGCTTCGGGGCGAGGAAGAAGGCGGCGAGGAAGATCAGCGTCTGGAGGACGACGATGATGCCGCCGGTGGCGCCGTCGAGGAAGTAGCTGGCATAGGCGCCGACGAGGCTGGTCAGCGCGCCGATCGCGACGCTGATCACGATCAGGCGGGGAAAGCGGTCGGTCAGCAGGTATGCCGTCGCCCCCGGGGTCACCACCATGGCGATCACCAGGAAGGCGCCGACCGTCTGCAGCGCCGCGACGGTACACACCGAGAGGAGCGTGAAGAACAGGACCTTGAGGAGCGTCGGATTGAGGCCGACCGAACGGGCATGGCTCTCGTCGAAGAACACCACCATCAGGTCCTTCCACTTGGCGGCGAGGATCGCCAGCGACACGAAGCCGATGATCGCGAGCTGGATCGTGTCGGCCGGCGTGATGGCCAGGATGTTGCCGAGGACGATGGTCTGGATGTTCACCGCCGCCGGCGACAGCGACACCATGAACAGCCCGAGGCCGAAGAAGGACGTGAAGATCAGGCCGATGATCGCGTCCTCCTTGAGCCGCGTGCGCTCGTTGAAGAACAGCATTGCGCCAGCCGCGAGGCCGCCGGCAACGAAGGCGCCCAGCGAGAACGGCAGGCCGAGCATGTAGGCGCCGGCGACGCCCGGCACGATCGAGTGGGAGAGCGCGTCGCCGATCAGCGACCAGCCCTTCAGCATCAGATAGGCGGAGAGGAATGCGCAGACGCCGCCGACCAGCGCCGACACCCACATCGCGTTCCGCATGTAGCCGTAGGCGAACGGCTCGAGGAGAAGCTCCATCACGACGGCTCCCGGTCCTCGCCGTCGAGCACCAGGGCGCGCTCGTCGTCGGTGATCACGGTGCGGGTCCGGCCGTCGTCGCGCTGGTCGAGGACGATGTGACGGAGCACGCCGCCGAAGGTGCGTTCGAGGTTGGCCCGCGTGAATACCTCCACGGTCGGCCCGTAGGCCAGCACCGTGCGGTTGAGGAGCACCGCCCGGTCGCAGAATTCGGGGACGCTGCCGAGATTGTGGGTCGAGACGAGCATCACCCTGCCCTCGTCGCGGAGCGTGCCGAGCAGGCCGATGATCGCCTCTTCGGTCTTGATGTCGACCCCGGTGAACGGCTCGTCGAGGAGGATCACCCGGCCGTCCTGCGCGAGCGCGCGGGCGAGGAAGACGCGCTTCTTCTGGCCCCCGGAGAGCTCGCCGATCTGGCGCTTGCGGTACTCGGCCATGCCGACGCGGGCGAGCGCCACGTCCACCGCCTCGCGGTCCGAGGCCTTTGCGATACGGAACGGGCTCATGTGGCCGTAGCGGCCCATCATCACCACGTCCTCGACGAGGATCGGGAAGTTCCAGTCGACCTCCTCGCTCTGCGGCACGTAGGCGACGAGATTCTCGCGGAGCGCCCGTTCGGCCGGACGGCCGAGGATGCGGATCGTACCTTTCGCCGTTCGCACGAACCCCATGATCGCCTTGAAGAGCGTCGACTTGCCCGAGCCGTTGACGCCGACCAGCGCGGCGATGGTCCCAGTGGGGATCTCGAAGGTCGCGTCGCGGAGCGCCGTGAAGCCGTTGCGATAGGTGACCGTGACGTCCTCGACCGCGATCCCCGCCCCGGTCATTGCGCGAGGCCTTTGGCGATCGTGTCGGCCGTCACCCGCAGCAGGTCGACGTAGGTCGGCACCGGTCCGTCGGCTTCACTCAGGGAATCGACGTAGAGCACGCCGCCGTACTTCGCCCCGGTCTCGCGGGCGATCTGCTGCGCCGGCTTGTCGGAGACCGTGCTTTCGCTGAACACCGCGGGCACGCCGTTGTCGCGGACGATGTCGATCACCTTCCGCACCTGCTGCGGCGTGCCCTGCTGGTCGGCGTTGATCGGCCAGATGTAGGCTTCCTTCAGGCCGAAGTCGCGGGCGAGGTAGCTGAAAGCGCCCTCGCTGGTCACCAGCCAGCGCCGCTCCTCGGGAATGGCGGCAAGCTCCGTGCGGACGGGATCCACCGCGGCCGCGATCTCGGCTTTGTAGGCCTCGGCATTGGCCTCGTAGGCGTCGGCGTTGGCCGGGTCGTGCGCGACGAAGGCATCGCGGATATTGTCGACGTAGATCATCGCCGCCTCGGGCGACATCCAGGCATGCGGGTTGGGCTTGCCGGCATAAGCGCCCTCGCTGATTCCGATCGGCTCCACGCCTTCCGAAACAATCGCTTGTGGGACATCGCTGAGATTGCGGAAGAACTTCTCGAACCACAGCTCCAGGTTCAGGCCGTTCCACAGGACGAGGTCGGCGTCCTGGGCCTTGAGAATGTCGCCCGGCGTCGGCTGGTAGTTGTGGATCTCGGCGCCCGGCTTGGTGATCGACTCGACGATTGCGACGTCGCCGGCGACGTTCTGCGCCATGTCGGCGATGACGGTGAAGGTGGTCACCGCCTTGAATTTCTCTGCCGCGCCCGCCGGCCCCGACAGCAGGCCGAGAGCCAGAAGCACCGCCACGCATCGCCCGATCATCCGCACTGTCCTCCTTATTGCGACTTAATCGCAATATAGAGAAATGCGGTGCAATTGCAAATCATTCGCAAGGATCGCGCGGCGCGGAGGCTGTCGGCGCCCTCCCCGCTAATGTTGGGCGGCAAGCAGTTCGGTGCGCGGCGCGTTGCGGAGGTCGGCGCTGACGTTGGTGTATTCCTCCTCGAGCGAGACCACGCGCCCCTCCCCGAGCCGGAAGAGGTAGAGCGTGTCGTACACTTCGCTGATCGCGCCGAGGTCGGCTTCCTTGCCGGAGAGCGAGATCACGGTCGTCGGCACGGTGCGATCGCCGTAGGCCATGGGCCTGGTCTCCTCGCCGACCAGCGTCATGCCGCCGAGATCGATCTTGGGCTTCTTGAAGCTCGTGTCGGGATCGTACGCTGCGGTGCCGATCCGGAGCGTCAGGGTCGCGTTCCGGTCGGGATCCTCCTCGTCGTAGACGTAGTACACGCAGAGCCCCGAGACTCCGGGCTCGGTCGAGGCGGGGGCAGTCGAGATCAGTTCGGCGCCCGCCACCGTGGCCGGACAGACGAGACCCTCCGGCACCGGCTTTTCGGCGGAGAAAGCCGTCGCCGGCAAGGCGAGCAGCAGGACGGCGGGGACGAGTCGGTCGAGCAGCATCGCGTGGAACTCCCTCATGCAGAGCGCCGGCTTTTCGCGCCGAACTGTGGCAGCGGCAAGCCGGCCGTAGTTAAAGGACCCCGTAACGCCTTGACCCTATGCTGGTGCCAGCGCATCCTCCGAATCGAACGCCACGGGGCCAACGATGAACCGCGTTCTTCTTGCCTGCCTGATCGCCATCGGCTTCGCCGCGCCGGCCGATGCGTGGTGGTCGAAGGGCAACCTGCCGACCTGCGACGCGCCGGGCGTGATCTCCAGCGTGGTCGCCAAATTCCGTCGCGCCGAGCAGCGCACGTTCCACTGGGGCGTCCAGATCGCCCAGGTCCGCGACATCTACGAGACGCCGGAGATCATCGAGAATTCGAGCCTGATCGGCCGTCGCTACTGCCGCGCCACCGCGATCATGACCGATGGGCGGGCCGAGGAAGTCGCCTACCTGATCGAGACCAAGCAGGGCTTCGCGTCGGTGACGTGGCGGGTCGAATCCTGCCTTCCCGACTACGATCCCTGGCACGTCTACGGCGCCTGGTGCCGCTCCGCAAAGCCCTGAGGCGCGTCGCGGCGCTGGTCCTTGCCGCGCTGCCGACCGGCGCCCTCGCCGACGGCACGCCCGGTGACTTCGACTTCTACGTCCTCTCCCTGTCGTGGTCGCCGAGCTACTGCGAGACCGCCGACCGGCCTGATCCGGAGCAATGCGCGACCGGAGACAAGGGCTTCGTCGTCCACGGACTCTGGCCGCAATACGAGCGCGGCTATCCCGACTACTGCGCCGATACCGCACGGCTGCCGCCGAGCATCGTTTCGAGCATCGCCGACCTAATGCCGCGCGGGCTCGCCGAGTACCAGTGGCGGAAGCATGGCGTCTGTGCGGGGATCAGGCCGGAGCGCTATTTCGAGCTCGTTCGCCGGGCCTTTGAACGGATCGATATTCCCGACGTCTACGAGCCGCTGGAAGCCGACAGCCGTACCTCGCCGCAGGCGATCGAGCAGGCTTTCCTCGCCGCCAATCCCGGCATGTCGGGACGCGGCGTCGCGGTCACCTGCAGCCGGTCGGGAGCCGTCGAGGTCCGCATCTGCATGACCCAGCGCCTCGACTTCCGCCGCTGCCTCGAGGTCGACGCCGACGCCTGCCGGGCGCGCACCGTCACCCTGCCGGGCATGGATTGAGCG
>JBIQKL010000092.1:4572-8613 GCA_044506555.1 Hyphomicrobiales bacterium
CGACGCCGACGCCTGCCGGGCGCGCACCGTCACCCTGCCGGGCATGGATTGAGCGGCCATCCCGCGATCAGGCGGCGGGACGGCGCGCCACTGCGAGACCGATGCCGAGCGCGATCATGGCACCGCCCGAGGCCTGACGCAGGCGACGTACCAGATGGGGGCGGACGGCCGCTCCTGCCCGAACGCCCGCTGCCGCATAGGCGACGACGACGTCGGCCAGCGTGTTGAGCGCAACCGACACGAAGCCGAGCACCACGAACTGGAACGCCACGCTTCCCGCCGCCGGGTCGACGAACTGCGGCACGAACGCCAGGAAGAAAGCCGCGGTCTTTGGATTGAGGGCCTCGACCAGGACGCCTTCGCGAAATGCCCGCCTCGGTCCCACCGATCCGGGCGGCGGCTCCTGTATCTCGCTCGTGGCGTGCCGTGCAGCCCGGATCGTGCGGATTCCGAGCCAAACGAGATAAACGGCTCCGGCCAGCTTCAACGCGGTGAACAGCTCGGCGCTCGCGAGAACGACGGCGGAGACGCCCAATGCGCCGGCTACGACGTGCACCATGCCGCCGAGAGCAGTCCCGAAGCTTGACGCGAGGCCTTCCGCCCGGCCGCCTGCAAGCGTGCGCGCCGCGACGTAGAAGATTCCGGGCCCGGGCGAGATCGCGAGCAGGAGGGCGGCGACGAAATAGAGGGCGAGATTGGTAGGGTCGGGCATGCGCCGTCCTATCGCATTGACGCTCGATATTCATCGCCAAAAGCAGAAAGCCCCGCCGGAGCGGGGCTTCCTTGATTGTCGGCGTGACGTCGGCTCAGAACTTGTAGCCGACGCCGACCATGACCTGGCTCGAATTGAAGTCGACCTTGGTCTTGGGCGTGGTGTCGTAGACGTTGGTGCCGTAATCGGTGTAGCGGTACTCGAGGCGGCCGATCACGTTGTTGGTGATGGCGGCCTCCATGCCGGCGCCGACCGTCCAGCCGGCATGTGTGCCGGAGTTGCTGCCGCCGCCGGAGACCTTCGTCGTGATGTTGCCGACCGCGAGACCGCCGGTGCCGTAGAGCATGAAGCGGTCGAAGGCGATGCCGGCGCGGGCACGGAGGGTGCCGTTCCAGTTGTTGTCGACCTGAACGCCCGAAGCCCGATCCTCGGCGCCACTGATGGTGAAGTCGCCCTCGAGGCCGAGCACGACCAGGTCGCTGGTCTGGAAATTGTAGCCGGCATAGATGCCGCCCATCCAGCCGTCCGGATTGAGGCTCGGGCCGCCGTCCCGAACCTTGGCGTTGCCCCACTCGTAGCCGAGCAGGCCGCCGACATAGCCGCCGGTCCAGCTGAAGGCCGGCGTCGGGTTGTAGATGACCTCCGCCACCGGCGGCGGTGCATAGATGTCGGCCGCACCGGCTGCACCGATACCAGCCATCAGGGCTGCCGTCGCGGCACCCAGAACACGCATACGCGACATAGTAACCTCCTCAATGATCCCGTGGCCCCGGAGGCGTCGCCTGCAACGATCGTCCCCTACATCCGCCAGGATGGAGCCTCAGCAATATGGCGTAAGGGTTAAGAAAATACGGCCATACGGCGGCGCGGCACCAAACGCCGGCGGTGTTGCATTCGCGTCACATATGGCGGATTCCCTTCATTTCAAGGCGTATACTTGCGCTGCGGAGGCGTTCGGGCGCCGCAAGAGTGCTCCAATTCGGGACCGCCGGAGACGCGGGGCAGAGCGAGAGGAATGCGGCATGGACAAGAGGGTTGCCATCGTCACCGGCGGCGCGCGTCGTCTCGGCCGCGCCATCGTGCTCGATCTCGCGGCACACGGTTGGGCCGTGGCAATCCATTGCAATTCCTCGCGAATCGAGGCCGATGCCCTGGCTGACGAGATCGCCGCCGACGGCGGCAAGGCGGCGGTCGTGGTCGCCGACCTGACGGATCTCTCCAATTTGCGGCGCATCGTTTACGATTCGGCGACCACGCTCGGCAGGCCTTCGTTGTTGGTAAACAATGCGTCGACATTCGTTGACGACCGGATGGGCCGCCTCGACCCGGATTTCTTCGACCGGCAGATGACCGTCAATTTCACCGCACCCGTCTTCCTGACCCAGGCCTTCGCCGAAGCGGCCGGGAGCGTCGGCGGCGACGTGATCAACATGATCGACCAGCGGGCGTGGCGCCCTGCCCCGACCTACTTTTCCTATCAGATGTCGAAGTCCGCGCTGTGGGCCGCCACCCAGGTCATGGCGCAGGCGCTCGCGCCGCGGATCCGCGTCAACGCCATCGCTCCCGGACCGGCGCTCCCCAGCGAGCGCCAGGCGCCGCGCGACTTCGCGGCCCAGCTCCGCCACCTTCCCCTCGGCCGCGGTCCCGATCCTGCCGAGTTCGGGCGCACGGTGCGCTATCTGGTTGAAAACCGGTCGATCACCGGCCAGATGATCGGCCTCGACGGCGGCCAGCACCTCGTGTGGGACACGCCGGACATGGCGGAATTCGATACACCTGAGACATGAACACGGAACACGACTCGGACGCCCCCAAGCCGGTCGTCGGGCGGGACGTCATCGCCGGCCTGATCAAGCGGCTGCCCAACGGCCCCGGCGTCTATCGCATGATCGACCAGAAGGGCACGGTGCTCTACGTCGGCAAGGCGCGGAACCTGAAGAAGCGCGTGCAGAGCTACGCGCGCCGCGACGGCCAGTCCGGCCGCATCGCCCGCGCCATCGCAGCGACGGCGGCGATGGAGTTCGTCTCGACCCGCACCGAGACCGAGGCGCTCCTCCTCGAAGCCAATCTCATCAAGCGGCTCCGCCCGCGCTTCAACGTGCTGCTTCGCGACGACAAGTCGTTCCCCTACATCCTGATCACCGAGGACCATCCGGTGCCGGCGATCGTCAAGCATCGCGGCGCGCGGAGCCGGAAGGGCAGCTATTTCGGCCCGTTCGCCTCGGCCCAGGCGGTCGGCCGCACCATCAACGCGCTCCAGCGCGCGTTCCTGCTCCGCACCTGCTCGGACTCGTTCTACGAGAGCCGCACCCGCCCCTGCCTCCTCTACCAGATCAAGCGCTGCTCGGCGCCATGCACCGGGGTGATTTCGCACGGCGATTACGGCGCGCTCGTCGAGGAGGCGAAGGCGTTCCTGTCCGGCAAGAGCCAGGCGGTGCGCACCGAGATGCAGCGGGCGATGGAGGCCGCATCCGAGCGCCTCGACTTCGAGGCGGCGGCAGTCTACCGCGACCGCCTCGCCGCGCTCTCGCATACCCAAGGGCATCAGGGGATCAATCCGCGCGGCATCGACGAGGCCGACGTCTTCGCCATCCACCAGGAGGGCGGCGCCACCTGCATCGAGGTGTTCTTCTTCCGCACCGGCCAGAACTGGGGCAACCGCGCCTACTACCCGCGCGCCGACCGCGACCTCGAGCCGGGCGCGGTGCTCGGCGCCTTCCTCGCCCAGTTCTACGACGACAAGCCGGTACCGCGGCTGATCCTGCTCTCGCACGAGATCGAGGAGCGGGCCCTGCTCGAGGCTGCGCTGTCGGAGAAGACCGGCCACCGCATCTCGGTCACCGTGCCGCAGCGCGGCGAGAAGAAGGACCTCGTCGACCACGCGCTTGTCAACGCCCGCGAGGCGCTGGGGCGCGAGCTCGCCGAATCCGCTTCGCAGAAGACGCTGCTCGTCGGCCTCGCCGAGCGCTTCGGCCTTCCCGACGCGCCGCAGCGGATCGAGGTCTACGACAACAGTCACATCATGGGCACCAACCCGGTCGGCGGGATGATCGTCGCCGGGCCGACCGGTTTCGTGAAGGCACAGTACCGCAAGTTCAACCCGCGAGCGGCGGACCTCAAGCCCGGCGACGACTACGCCATGATGCGCGAGATGCTGACCCGCCGCTTCGCGCGCCTGCTCAAGGAGGCTGGCCCGCGCGAGGGCGCCGGCGGGGACGGCGAGACCATCGGCCCGTGGCCCGACCTCGTGCTGATCGACGGCGGCAAGGGACAACTCGCCGAGGCCGTCGCGGTGATGGCCGAGCTCGGCATCGACGACCTGCCGCTGG
>JBIQKL010000092.1:8713-15223 GCA_044506555.1 Hyphomicrobiales bacterium
CTCGCCGAGGCCGTCGCGGTGATGGCCGAGCTCGGCATCGACGACCTGCCGCTGGTCGGGGTCGCCAAGGGCCCCGACCGCGACGCCGGCCGCGAGGTCTTCCACATGCCCGGGCGCGAGCCGTTCATGCTGCAGCCGCGCGATCCCGTCCTCTACTTCGTGCAGCGCCTCCGCGACGAGGCGCACCGCTTCGCCATCGGCTCGCACCGGACCCGGCGCAAGATCGACATGGCCCGCAACCCGCTCGACGAGATCGGCGGCATCGGCCCGACCCGGAAACGCGCGCTCCTCCGCCACTTCGGCACCGCCAAGGCGGTGAGCCGGGCGAGCGTCGAGGACCTCGTCGCCGTGGACGGCATCTCACGGCAGATGGCCCAGCTCATCTACGACCATTTCCATGAGAGTGCGTAGAAGCGAGGATCCGTGGGTCTCCGAGCATGGATCAGATCGGGCTCGACCGCGTGTGTCAGGGCGTGCGTCGTCCCGCCACCCGCACAACCTTCCCCACCGTCATCCGCCCTCCACCCACCGTCATCCTCGGGCTGGACCCGAGGATCGTGACGGGCGCCCCCGCGCCGTAAGACGTGGTTCGCGACGATCGGACCAATCCCGTCGATGTGCCGCGGCACCCGATCCTCGGGTCAAGCCCGAGGATGACGGCTGGAGTGAACCAAAGCCGACGCGCGCCCGGCCACAAGAAACGGCGCACGCAACATGCGCCCTCACCCGCCCTGCTGCACCTCGTAGTGCCGCGAGCGGCGGCCGGCCATCGCGTAGCCGTAGCCGAGGCCGTAGCCGACCAGCCGCACGCCGTCGACAAGTGTGCGGCCGGCGGTCAGCGGCGAGATCAGGACGAGAAAGCCGCCGGCGATCACCTTGCCGCCCGCCGTGGCGATATTGACCGGCGCGCTCCGACGATCGGCGGCGCTCTTCCGCCAGAAGCTGGTCGCAGCCTGATCGCGGGCGCGGCGGTACTGGTACCCCACCGACATGCGGTCCGCCGGCACGGTCTCGTAGACGACGGCGTCCGGCGCCCACGCCGTCTTCGCCCCGAGCGACTTCGCCTTGTGGTAGAGCGCGGTGTCGGAGCCGCCCGAATAGCGGAGCGCGATGTCGAAGCGGAGGCCCACCGACCGCATCCAGGCGAGGTCGCCGAGCCAGTTGTTGGTGATGATGGTGACGCCGCCGTCGCGGCCCTCCCGCTGGCGGCGCGCGTTCTTCTCTTCCTTCCGCTCGTAGCGGCGGCGCACGCCGCGCTCGACCACCCGGTCGAGAAAGCCGCTCGCCTGGTCCGGTGCGAGACGGACCGGACCGCCGACGAGATGCGCGCCGACCCGGCGCTGGTGGGCGGCGAGGCGGACGAGCCAGTCCGGTGCGACATATTCGTCGTCGTCGACGAAGGCGACGAAATCGGCGCCGATTGCCTCCGCCGCGTCGAGCGCACGATTGCGGGCGAACGGGATGCCGGCTTCTGGCTCCAGCACATAGCGGACATCGATTCCGGTGCGTTCGGCGAAGGCCTCCACCTGCTCGCGTACCGGCGCGTCAGGCGCGTTGTCCACGATCAGGAACGTGACGCTGCCTTCCCCCGGAGGCTGCATCGCGGCGAAGGATTCGAGGAGCATGCCGAGCATCTTCGGCCGCCGGCAGGTCGGCGCGGCGACGACGATATGCGGCGAGGGCTTCCGGTCCGGCTGGGGCATCGCCGGAGCTATAGGGCCGGCTGCCGGCCGTGTCCACGGCGGCTCAAAGGGCGATCAGCCCGGCCGAGTCCGCCGTAACGGCGATCAGGAACAGGCCGGCGGCGGAGAGCATGAAGAACACCGCCGTCGAGCCGAGGTCCTTGGTGACGCGGCCGAACTCGGAGATTTCCGGCGAGGTCCGGTCGACGATCCGCTCGATCGCGGTGTTCAGCGCCTCGACGCACATCAAAATGCAAAAAAGCACTGCCAGGATCACGAAATCGCCGATCCCGCGGCCGAGGATCAGCAACCACAGGAAAGCGAGCACCGCGGCCGCCAGTTCGATCCGGGCGGCGGTTTCGGTCGCGAGCAGGTGCCGTAGCCCCGCGACGGAATTCCGGCCGGCGTGGACGATGTGGCGAAAGGCTCTTACCATGGGTGGCCGCCGGTCCGTGGAGGGCAACTGGAAGCAACGCGACGAGACTAATACGATTCCCCAGCCAGACTGCCGGCAGACACCGATAAACGCCATGGTGCAGACCCCGACAATGCCAGGAGCACCCGACCGCGCGCGCCGGGCCTTGGCGCTACCCAATATCCTGACCTACGGACGCATCGTCGCCGTGCCGGCCATCGTCGCCTGCTACATGCTCGGCACCGATCTCGGCCGGTGGCTGGCATTGGCCATCTTCGTCGCCGCCAGCGTCACCGACTACCTCGACGGCTACCTGGCGCGGCTCTGGCACCAGCAATCCGCGATCGGACGCATGCTCGATCCGATCGCCGACAAGCTGCTCGTCGCCACCACCCTCCTCCTCCTCGCCTCCGACAACACGGTGGGCGAATGGTCGCTGATCGCGGCGATCGTCATCCTCGTCCGCGAGGTGGCGGTTTCCGGGCTCCGCGAGTTCCTCGCCGAGGTCCGGGTCAGCGTGCCGGTCAGCCGGCTCGCCAAGTGGAAGACGACGATGCAGATGGTGGCGCTCGCCTTCCTGATCGCGGGGCCGGCCGGCGACATGCTGTTCTCGGGCGTCCCCGTGATGGGCGGCGAGTTCGGCGTGATCTCCTATGTCGGGCTGCTGCTCCTCTGGATTTCGGCGCTCGTCACCCTCTATACGGGCTATGACTATTTCCGTGCCGGCATCCGGCACATCATGTCGGAGGAGATGTGAGACTTCGATATTTCGCCTGGGTCCGCGAGCGCATCGGGCTGACCGAAGAGGAAGTCGAGCCGCCGGCAGGCGTCCTCACCGTCGCCGATCTCCTCGCCTGGCTCTCCGCCCGCGGTCCGGAATACGAGCATGCCCTCGCCGAGCCGAAGGCGATCCGCGTCGCCGTCGACCAGGTGCATGCGCAACGGAACGCTCCGATCCGCGGCGCGCGCGAGGTGGCGCTGTTCCCGCCGATGACCGGCGGCTGATGCGATGATCCCGATCACGATCCGGGTTCAGGCGGACGATTTCGACGTTGCCGCCGAATCCGCCGCGCTCGCCGGTCTCGGCAAGGACGTGGGGGCGGTGGTCACCTTCACCGGACTCTGCCGCGACGAGAGCGGACGGCTGGAGGCGCTCGAGCTCGAGCACTATCCCGGCATGGCCGAAGCCGAGATCGCCCGCATCGCCGAGGAGGCGGCGGCACGCTGGCCGCTTCACGGCCTCACCGTCATCCATCGTCACGGGCGGATCCGGCCGGGCGAGAACATCGTGCTGGTGGTGACCGCGTCGGCCCATCGCCGTGCCGCGTTCGAGGCGGCGAGCTTCCTGATGGACTATCTCAAGACGCGCGCACCGTTCTGGAAGAAGGAGCACGGCGCCGACGCTCGCGCCTGGGTGGCCGCCAGGGAGTCCGACGATGCGGCCGAAGCGCGCTGGAAAGGGTAGAGGCGGACACGCCCGGCGCCGGGGTCCGCCCTGTCCGTCGCCGAAGCGACAGACTGCTACTGAAACTGCATCCGGGCTTCTTCCGCCGGGATGCTGAGATGCACCTTGTCGTCGACCCGGTCGACGAGATCGACGGCGATATAATGATGCTCGCCGTCCGCCGAGTCGTCGGCCGTCAGCTTGAGCTGGCGCGCATCCTCGAGGCGGTCGACGGTGCCGACATGCGCGCCGTCGGCGCCGACGACCTCCATGTGTTCCTTGATCTGCGTCGTCGCGAACATCGTTCGTCTCCCGGTCTCTCTATGACGGGGACAACGCCGCAGGCCGGGAAAGGTTCAGCCGACGATCTCGGTCCCGGCGAACCAGTAGGCGATTTCCTCGGCCGCCGTCTCCGGGGCATCCGAGCCGTGGACCGAATTCTCGCCGATCGAGGTGGCGAACGCCTTGCGGATGGTGCCCTCGGCGGCCTTGGCCGGATCCGTCGCGCCCATCACCTCGCGGTTCTTGAGGATCGCGTTCTCGCCTTCCAGCACCTGCACGACCGTCGGGCCGGACGACATGAAGTCGCACAACTCGTCGAAGAACGGACGCTCCTTGTGGACGGCGTAGAAGCCCTCGGCCTGGCGCCGACTCATCCAAACCCGCTTCGACGCCACCACGCGGAGGCCGGCATCCTCGAGCT
Organism: Hyphomicrobiales bacterium; assembly: GCA_044506555.1. GTDB lineage: Bacteria > Pseudomonadota > Alphaproteobacteria > Rhizobiales > Kaistiaceae > Bauldia. The sequence continues at coordinate 12,958 of JBIQKL010000092.1, forward strand.
TGGCGGTGATCTTGCCGGTGAGGTTCCGCTTGGTGGCGTCCGGCTTGATCATGGAGAAGGTACGTTCGATGGCCATCGTGGCTTCCTGTGTCGATGCATTTGATTTGAGGCGCGGACGTATAGCCCGCCGATCCCCATGGGGACAAGGTCAGGCGATGTCGCGCACTCGACCCCTACCCTCTCCCCTCGTGGAGAGGGTGGCCGTGAAGCGGCCGGGTGAGGGGGCGAGCGGATCACGTCCCCCTCACCCTGTCCCTCTCCCGCGAGGGGAGAGGGAACGATGCGTCGAGGCTCGCGGGCCTCCTACACGATCATCTTGTAGGCGGGGAGCGTCAGGAACGGCTGGAGCGTCTCGGCCGTGGAGAGATTGCGGAAGACCTCGATCGCCTCGGGAAAGCGGCCGGCGGCGTAGTTGTCGGCGCCGATCTCGCCCTTCACCCGCTCCATCTCCTCGCCGAGCAGCCGGTCGAAGAGCTCCCGCGTCACCGTCTGGCCGTCATCGAGCGTGGCGCCGAAGTGGAGTTGCTGCCAGATCTGCGAGCGGCTGATCTCGGCCGTCGCGGCGTCCTCCATGAGGTTGTAGAGGGGCACGGCACCGCGCCCGCGGAGCCACGCTTCGATGTACTGGACGCCGACGCGGATATTCTGCCGGAGTCCCTCCTCCGTGCGCGTGCCCTCGTGGACGCGGAGCATGTCCTCCTGCCGGACGTCGACCTCCTCGCGCAGGCGGTCGAGCTGGTTCTCCTCCGGCATGTACTTGTCGAACACCTCCATGGCGACCGGCACGAGGTCGGGATGCGCCACCCAGGTGCCGTCGTGGCCGGCCTTGGCCTCGCGCTCCTTGTCGGCCTTCACCTTCTCGAAGGCGGCGATGTTGACGCTCATGTTCCGGCGATCCGGGATCTGGGCGGCCATGCCGCCCATCGCGAAGGCGCCGCGGTGGTGGCAGGTCTTGATCAGGAGCTCCGAATAGGCGTGCAGGAACGCCTTGCCCATCACCACCTGGCCGCGGTCGGGCAGCAGGAATTCCGGCTTGTTGCGGAGCGTCTTGATGAACGAGAAGATGTAGTCCCAGCGGCCGCAATTGAGCCCGGCCATGTGGTCGCGGAGCTCGTAGATGATCTCGTCCATCTCGAAGGCGGCGGGCAGCGTCTCGATCAGGACGGTGGCCTTGATCGAGCCGTGCGGGATGCCGAGCGCCTCCTCGGCGTAGCTGAAGGCGTCGTTCCAGAGCCGCGCCTCGAGGTGGCTCTCCATCTTGGGCAGGTAGAAATAGGGGCCGCTCCCCTCGGCGAGCGTGGTCCGCGCGTTGAGGTAGACGTAGAGGCCGAAGTCGAACAGCGAGCCCGACATCGGCTGGCCGTCGACATAGAGATGCTCCTCGGGCAGGTGCCAGCCGCGCGGCCGGATGATCAGCACCGCCGGGTCGTCGACGAGCCGGTACTCCTTGCCGCTCTGCGGATCGGTGAAGTCGATCGCGCCCTGCCAGCGGTCGTGCAGGTTGATCTGACCCTCGACCATGTTCGCCCAGGTCGGCGAGCTCGCGTCCTCGAAGTCCGCCATGAAGACCTTCGCGCCCGAGTTGAGCGCGTTGATGATCATCTTGCGGTCGACCGGGCCGGTGATCTCGACCCGACGGTCGAGCAGGTCCGGCGGAATCGGCGCGACGGTCCACTCGCCTTCGCGGATCTGCCTCGTCTCGGGGAGGAAGTCGGGCAGCGCGCCGTTGTCCAGCTCCTGCTGGCGGCCTTCGCGGCGCCGGAGCAGCCGGAGACGGGTCGGATTGAACTTCCGCTGCAGCGCGACGAGGAAGGTCACGGTCTCGTCGTTGAGCACCTCCTCGTAGCGCGGCCCCCAGCTCCCGCGCAGCTCGACCCCCGGAACCGTGATGTGCGTCTCGCCGTCGTTCATCGTCTCGTCCCCGTCAAATGCCCTGCGGTCGGGCCGCCGTTCGGGCGCTATATGCCACAGTCGCCGCCACCGCAACCGAGGCGGCGGCGTCCCGGTCAGAGCGGGATGTTGTCGTGCTTCTTCCACGGATTGGCGAGCTGCTTCCGGCGGAGCAGGTCCAGCGCCCGCGCCACGCGGCGGCGGGTGGCGTGCGGCGAGATCACCTCGTCGATATAGCCGCGCTCGGCGGCGACGAAGGGCGACATGAACCGCTCCTCGTATTCCCTGGTCCGGGCGGCGATCGCCTCGGGGTCGCCGGCCTCCTTGCGGTAGATGATCTCGACCGCGCCCTTGGCGCCCATCACCGCGATCTGCG
>JBIQKL010000093.1:0-15215 GCA_044506555.1 Hyphomicrobiales bacterium
GTCATCCTCGGGCTTGACCCGAGGACCGTCCTCAGTCTGCGCACAGGCTGCCGCGGAGATGGCGACGTTCCCGCCAACGCCCCTCCGCGTGCCACTTCACGCGATCCCCGGGCAAGCCCGAGGATAACGGTGCGAAGACGCGGGCGACGGAAGCACCACCGGCGAAAGAGCCGCCCTCAATCCATCGCCGTGACGCCTTCCACGGCCGCGATCATCCGTTCGAGATCTTCCGGGCGCGACAGGCGGTGGTCGCCGTCCTTGACCAGCGTCAGCACCACGTCGTCGCTGGCGAGGCGCGAGACCAGCGCCGTGGCGTGCCGCCACGGCACGTCGGTATCCTCGACGCCCTGAAGGATGTGCACCGGGCAGCCGGTCTCGATCAGCCGGTCGCCGAAGAGGTGCGTCTCGCCGTCCTCGATCAGGGCGCGCGTGATCAGGTAGCCCTCGGCGGAATAGTCGCTCGGCGTCCGCACCGCGCCTTCCTCGGCGAGCTGCTTCTTCTCCTTCCGGGTCATCGGGTCGAACATCAGGACCTTGGTCATGTCGACCGCGGGAGCGATCAGCACCAGGCCCGCGACCCGGCCGGCCTCGCGGAGCCCTTCGGCGAGCAGCAGCGCCAGCCAGCCTCCCATCGACGAGCCGACCACCACCTGCGGCCCGGCGGTCGAATCGAACACCGCCCGCGCCTCCTCGAGCCAGCGCGAGACGGTGCCGTCGGCGAAGGCCCCGCCCGATGCGCCGTGCCCGGAATAGTCGAACCGCGTGAAGGCACGGCCGGTGCGCGCGGCGAAGGCGTCGAGCGCCTCCGCCTTCGAGCCGCGCATGTCGGAGGCGAAGCCGCCCAGCCAGAAGACGCCGGGGGCAGACCCCGGCCGGCGGAGGACCGCGATGTCGCGAGCCGTCGCCCCTGTCCCGACCCGTAGCGTTTCCGATTGCGTATCGCTCATGCCGTCCCCATTTCCGCTCCGCCCGTGCGGCCGGCAGCTTACAGGCCCGGGTCCGCAGGGACACCCCCGCCGCGGCGCGAAATGGCGGAGAACGGCGTCTGGTTCCTTGACATGGCCGGCGCCATCCCTTAAGTCCGCGGCGAGCAGGCGCGACCTTCGTCGGGGCGCGCCCTTTCGTTTCTTCGAAATGCGGGCCTCTGCGCCCCCCGACCCTCGAGGGCCGGGACCGGACATCTGGATATGAGCATGTTCGCAGTCATCAAGACCGGCGGGAAGCAGTACCGGGTCTCGCCGACCGACACCATCACCGTCGAGAAGCTCGAGGGCGAGGCGGGCGACGCCGTCTCCTTCGATCAGGTGATGCTGGTCGGCGGCGCCGACGGCGCCGAGCCGACCCTCGGCGCGCCGCTGGTTGCCGGCGCGACCGTCGCGGCCGAGATCGTCGAGCAGACCCGCGGCCCGCGTCTCCTCGTCTTCAAGAAGCGCCGCCGCAAGAACTCGCGGCGGACCCGCGGCCATCGTCAGTGGCTGACCACGGTGAAGATCACCGACATCGTCACCGGCGGCGCGGCGGCCCAGAGCTAAGAGTAAGGAAGGACCAGACCGATGGCCCACAAGAAGGCAGGCGGCTCCTCGCGCAACGGGCGCGATTCGGCCGGTCGCCGTCTCGGCGTGAAGAAGTTCGGCGGCGAGGCCGTCGTCTCCGGCAACATCATCGTGCGCCAGCGCGGCACCAAGTGGCGACCCGGCCAGAACGTCGGCCTCGGCAAGGATCACACCATCTTCGCGGTCGTCGATGGCGTCGTTTCCTTCCAGACGAAAGCCGGCGGCCGCACCTATGTGTCGGTAAATCCGGCCATGGAGGCAGCAGAATAACGCTGGCACCTCATCCGCCGGCGTCTCATCGACCCGGCGGCCCAAGCGAGCGGCTCAAAAGGGGAGATGGGACACCATCTCCCCTTTTTCTTTGCCGCTCTCGGAGGAAGCCATGCGGGACAGACAGGACGGGGACCTAGACGAGGACTTGGGACGGACGGCGCCGATCAGGACACCAAGGCTCCTGATGCGGCGCCCGAGCGAGGCCGATCGCGGCGTGATCGTCACCCTCGCCGCGAACCCGGGCATCGCCCGCAATCTCGCCGCGGCGCCCGGCCGCCACGGCGAAGGCGAAGGCGAATCCTTCGCCGTGGTCGAGCGCCGGACCGGCGCCATCGTCGGCCTCTCGGGCTACGGCATGATGAGCGACCGTCCCGGCGCGATCGAGGTCGCGACCTGGATCGGCGAGGAGCAATGGGGCCATGGCTACGCCACGGAAGCCACCCACGCCGTGATCGACCGCGCCTTCTGCGACACCGGGACCTCGATCCTGTGGTGCTCCAACCGGGTCAGCAACGGCCGGGCACGGCGGGTGATCGAGAAATGCGGCTTCCAGTTCCGCGAGACCGGCATGGTGCGCTCCCCTGCCCTGTTCGGCGCGGTGCCGGTCGAGCGCTTCGTGCTCGAGCGGCGCAACTGGGCCAGCCTCAAGTCCTGGGGCGCCCAGTCGGCCGGCAGCGAGCCGCGCGAAAATGCGGCCTGACGACGACATCCGCATCGAGACGGAGCGCCTCGTGCTCCGTCCCGTCGCGGCGGCGGACCTCGATGCCATCGTCGCCGGCATCGACGACCTCGCGGTGGCGCGGATGCTCGCCCGCGTGCCGCATCCCTATCGCCGCTCGGACGCCGAGAGCTTCCTGGCGGCCTGCCGGGAGGAGGCCGGACGGAACGTCGCGCTCACCATCCACGATGCCGGCGGGGTGGTCGGCGGCCTCGGCCTCACCGGCCTCCGGAGCGAGCGCGAGTTCGGCTATTGGCTGGCCCGCTCCGCCTGGGGCAAGGGCTACGCGACCGAAGCCGGCCGCGGCTTCCTCTCCTGGCTGTTCGACATAGCCGGGCTCGACGTCGTCCGCTCCGGCGTCTTCCACGACAACCCCGCCTCGCTCCGCGTCCAGGCCAAGCTCGGCTTCGAGCGGATCGGCACCCGCATGGTGCACTGCCTTGCGCGTCGCCGATACATCGAGCACATCGACACGCTCCTGACGAAGGAACGCTACGCCTCGCACCGCGCTTGACGTCGCCAGACGTCCGATCGTCAGATGTCGAGGTCGCCGCGGGCCAGCCCGCCGAGCAGGTGAAGCGCGAGATCGAGACCGGTGCCGTCGCGATCGCCGTGATGATCGTGCGCCTTCTTGCCACCGCCGTCATCGGCCGGCGCGGCCATCTCGGCCGACGCGAACGGATCCTCCGGGGCGAACATGCCGGCCTTGCCGGAAGCGTTCTCGATCCCGGCCAGCGGGCCGAGCAGGTCGTAGAAATCCTTGATCAGCGCCTTCCCGCCGGGCGTCCCGGCGACGACCGCATTGTCGAAGAAGAACGCAAACTGATCCTTGGGATTCTCGGGGATGGAGGACACGCGCACAGGCTCCGGCGTCGCCGAGCGCATGTTTCCGCCGCGCGCTGCCCCGAGTCAAGCGCCGGCCGAGACTGGACGTCGGCCCGCGCGGGGTACGGGACGTTGTGCCGCTCATCCTTTGCGAAGCGCGGATGCACAAAGACGCAACGTGGACGTGCTTTCGCCGAAGTCTCAGACGAACGGCGTCCAGGTATCGGGCCGTTGCGGCACCAGCCGGTCGAGGTAGCCCCGCGCCGCGTCGGTGATGTCGTTGCCGGCGGCGGCGACGAAATCCCGCGGCATGTGCTGCGTCTTGCCGGCCACCGCGTCCAGCGGCACCAGCTTCAGCGCGATGCGGCCGTCGGCATATTGCATCGCCACCGAGCCGCTCTCGCGATCCGCCGCCTCCATCGCGAAGCGGCCGATGTCGAAAGCCTCGCGGCGGTCGACGTCGCTGATCAGCCCGGCGAAGCCGCGCGGCAGGTAGCCGAAGGTGTCGACCCGGGCCCGGACCTTGGGGAACGCGGCGCTGATTGCCGATTGCAGCGCGAGGCCGAGGTCGCCGCCCGAGAGCTGGAGGTTGCCGTGCGCGTCGCGCTCCTTCCGCTCCTCCGGAATCAGGCTCTCGGCGAGCGGCGTGCCGTCCTCGGTCTGGACGCCTTCCGACATCGCCACCACGCAGCGGCCGTGTCGCTCGCGGGCGGCGCGGATGTCGGCGATCAGCTTCTCGGCCGAGAAATGCGCCTCCGGCACGTAGACCAGGTGCGGCCCGTCCTTCCCGTCCGCGCGCCGCCATGCGGCCGCCGAGGCGGTGAGGAAGCCGGCATGCCGGCCCATCACGATCCCGACATAGATGCCGGGCATCGCGCGGAAGTCGAGATCGACGGAGAGGAACGCCGAGGCGACGAACCACGCCGCCGAGATGAAGCCGGGCGTATGATCGTTCTCGACGAGGTCGTTGTCGATGGTTTTCGGCGCGTGGATGAACTTCATCGCGCCGGTCTCGATCCGGTCGAGGATGCCCATGGTGCCGGCCGTGTCGTTGCCGCCGACATAGATGAAGGCGTCGGCGCCCACTTTCTGCAGCCCGGCGACGATCCGCTCGCAATAGGCATTGTCGGGCTTGTCGCGGGTGCTGCCGAGGCCCGAGTTCGGGGTGTCGGCGAAGCGGCGGAGATCGGCCTCCGAGACCGCGGAGAGGTCGACGAGATCGCCGGCGGCGACGCCGCGGATGCCGTGGCGCGCGCCGAGCACCTTCGATCCGGGATGCTTCTCGCGTGCCGTGAGCGCCGCGCCGGCCACGGTCTGGTTGATCACCGCCGTGGGGCCGCCCCCCTGCGCGATCACGAAAACCCTGCTCATCCCTTCCCCCTCGCCGCCGTGCCTGGCTCAGGCCGTCTCGGCTGCACGTCCGGCGTCGGGCAGCGACAGTAGCCGGCGGAGCGCGGCATCGAACGATTCGCCGGGCGAATCGGGCAGCGAATGCGCCCGCCATGCGACATGGCCGTCGGGACGGACCAGCACCGCACCCGTCCGGCCTACCTCGGACAGCTCCGGCCAGCGGCCGTCGGGGTCGTGGAAATCGACGTCGCCGCCGGTGCCGATCACCAGGCACGCGACCGGCATGCGGAGCATCGTCGCCGCCGTCCGCGCCGCCTGGCGCCAGGCCTGCGCCGCCTGCGGCCCGACCAGCAGCGTGAAGCCGTGCGGCAGCAGCGCGTCGTGCACCGACACGGCCGCCCCCTCGCGCTCGCCGTAGAAGTGCGGCAGGCGCGAGCCCGGCCACGTCGTCGGCCGGTATTCGCTCACCGGGTCCGCCGGCACCGGACGCGCCGTCCCGTCCGGGATCACCGCGCCGCGCTCGTAGACGAAGCCGAGGTCGAGGCCGGCGAAGCGGTAATGCCGGGCCTGTCCGGGGATGCGGCGCTCGAACTCGTGGCGGGCGTGCTCGCCGCGGCCGCTGGCTTCCGAGAGGATGCGGAGCGGGGCCAGCGCCTGGCGGAGCGCGATGTTGATCGCGTTCCGCTGCCAGCGCGGCGGCAGGCTGGTGAAGACCGTCGAGTTCTGCGCCGCCTGCAGCCGTTCCTGCTGCTTGAGGCTGAGGCCGACGATGTCGAGGAGGTCGCTCATCTGCTCGAAATTGGCGACGCTGTGCTCGAGATTGGTGCGCGCCACCGGTCGCCGTTCGACCTCGTAGGTGTCGAGGAGGTCGGGGCCGCCCTCGTCGCGCATCACCGCCGCAAGCTTCCACGCGAGATTGTGCGCGTCCTGCACGCCGGTATTGAGGCCGAGCCCGCCGGTCGGCGGAAAGGCATGGGCGGCGTCCCCGGCCAGGAACACGCGGCCCTTGCGGTAGCGGTCCGCCACCGACGCCCCCAGCGACCACGGCCGGACGAGGCGGACCTCGAGGTCGGGCGGGGTGAAGCCCACCGCGTGCTCGACCAGGCTCCGGCAGCGGCTCTCCGTATAGGATTCGGCGGTCTGCTGCGGCGGGTAGTAGGGCACGAACAGCACCCATTCGACCGGCAGCCAGTGGGCGATGAGCACCCCGAGCGCATCGGGGTTGAGGGTCCAGTAGAGGATGCTCTTCCGGCGGTCGACCATCTGGCTGAGGTCGGCGTTGAAATAGACGCCGATCATGTGCTGGAAGATGCGGCCGTCATGGCCGATGCCGGCCAGATGGCGGACCGGGCTGCCGGTGCCGTCGCAGCCGACCAGGTAATCGGCGCTGACCTCCATCCGCCCGTCCGCCGTCCCCAGCGTGCAGGTCACGCCGTGCTCGGTCTCGTGGACCGCGACGCATTCATGGCCGATGCGGAAGTCGATCAGTGGATTCGCGCGGACTTCCTCCCACAGGATCGGCTCGAGGCGGTTCTGCGGGAAGACGGTGGCGTGCACCGGGCTCGCGGCGAGGAGGCCGTCGAGGTCGGGCGGCAGCGCGCTGCAGCGCCCGAGCTCGCGCTCGGCGAGGCTGGTGACCCAGGTGATTCCCGCCCGCTCGAAGGGGCTCTGGCTCGCGGCGAGGATCCTGTCCGCCTGGCCGGTCTCGCGGAACACCTCCATGGTCCGGGTGTCGAGGATGCAGGCGGCGGGGTGCGCCTGCGGCGCCGTGTTGCGCTCGACCAGCGTCACGCGTACGCCGGCCCGCGCGAGCAGGAGCGCCAGTGTCAATCCGGTCGGCCCGGCGCCGATCACGACAACTCTGCCGGGAACATTGGTCATGCGCACGTCCTGCTACGCTATTTGCCCTGTCGCCGCTCGGCTACCATTATGCACCATCCGCGGCCTTTGGGGGCAGCGAATGCTGGCCCTCGGCAGGAAGCATGAAACGAATCTTGCTGATCTTCTACTCCCAGTCGGGGGAAGCGGAACGTATCGCAACCATCTTCGAGCGGGAAATGGCGGGTTCCGGCCATTCCGTCACCGTCTGCCGGATTCGACCGGAGGTCGCGTATCCCTATCCCTGGGGCTCGATCGGTGCCTTCTTCGACGTGATGCCCGAGACCCAGCTTGGCCGGCCGCCGCCTATCCGCCGGCCGCATTTCGATCCCGATGCGGCTTGGGATCTGGTCATCCTCGTCTCGCCGGTCTGGTTCCTGGCCCCCGCCCTGCCCGTCCAGGGCTTCTTCAGGAACCCGAGCGCCGCCGTCCTCCGCGGACGCCCGGTGATGACCGTGACGGTCAGCCGCGCCATGTGGCAGGCGGGGTCGGAGCGGCTCAAGCGCCTGCTCGCCGCCGCCGGTGCGCGCCACGTCGACAACGTCGTCGTCACCCACCAGGGCTCGCCGGTCGCAACCCTGGTGTCGACGCCGCGGGCGTTGCTCTCGGGCCGGGACGACCGGCTGATGGGAGTCTTCCCGGAAGCCGGCGTCGCGGCCGGCGACAGCGACCGTATCCAGGACCTCGCCCGGGTGGCGGCGCAGCGGCTTGCGGCGGTCGACGCCGTCGACGGTCCGCTGCTCGCCGGGGAGCCGGCGGTGAAAGTCAAGCGCTGGCTGATCGGGCCGGAACTCGCCGGCGCGGGCGCGTTCCGCCTCTGGGCCCGCCTGATCCGGAGCATGGGGCGGATGGGCCGGACGGCGCGCGCCGTCGGCGTGTGGGGCTTCGCGCTGTTCCTGGTACTGATGATTCTGGTCGGCCTGCCGCTGACCCTGATCGCCACCCCGATCCTCTATCTCCTTGCCCGCGGCTGGCTCGAGCGCACCGCGGCGCGCCTCGCCGCCCCGACCGGCGAAGTGTCGCAAGAACGCCCCTGATGCCGGCGCCATTCGATGCTATCGATGCGGCGAAGAGCGAACAGGGGGCCGGCTTCGCGTGTTAAGTGCCCAGGCGACAGTCGTGGCGACAGTCTTATGGAGTATCGATGCCTGTGATCGACGAGACGGAGCCCCATGGCCGGTGACGCCTTCGTGACCGGCTGGGGCGTGTCGCTGCCGAACGCCCCGGTCGACAATGCCCGTATCGAGGCCGTGCTCGGCCATATCGAGGCCCAGCCGGCCGCGGTGAAGCGGCGCGTGCTGATCAACAACGGCATCGAGGCGCGGCATTACGCGATCGATCCCGAGACCGGCGCCGTCACCCACACCAATGCCGAGTTGACCGCGGAGGCGGTTCTCGCCCTCTGCCGCGATGCCGGCCTCGACCCGGCGGACATTGCCTGCCTCGCCTGCGGTACGTCGAGCGCCGACCAGGTGATCCCGGGCCATGCCAGCATGGTCCACGCCGCGCTCCGCACCCCACCTTGCGAGATCGTGAGCCCGGGCGGGGTCTGCTGCGCCGGCGTCTCCGCCCTCAAATACGCCGCCCTCAACGTCGCCGCGGGACTCCTTCCCAATGCCGTCGCCACCGGCTCGGAGCTCGCCTCGCCGAGTCTCCGGGCCTCGCACTTCGAGCCGCAGATCCGGCTGAACGCCAGCGACGTCGACGACCACCCGATGCTGCCCTTCTCGAACGAGTTCCTGCGCTGGATGCTGTCCGACGGCGCCGGGGCGCTGCTCGTCGAGCCGGCGCCGCGTCCCGATCGGCTCTCGCTCCGCATCGACTGGATCGACGTCCTCTCCTATGCGAACGAGTCCGAGGTCTGCATGTATTTCGGGCTTCGGAAGGACGACGACGGGGCGGTGACCAGCTGGCGCACGGTCGACGACGAGGCGCGCCTCTATAGCGGCGGCTATCTCAGCCTGTCGCAGGATGTCCGCGTCCTCAACGACCGTCTGCCCGAGCTCCTGAAGCTCGCCTTCGCCCGCATGCAGGCCCGCCGCGGCCTGGTGCCCGAGCGCATCGACTGGCTGCTGCCGCACTTCTCGTCCAACTGGTTCCGCCAGCGCCTCCATGACGGGCTGGTCGAGAGCGGCTTCGCCGTGCCGTGGGAGCGCTGGTTCACCAACCTCGCGACCAAGGGCAACACCGGCTCGGCGGCGTTCTACATCATGCTCGAGGAGCTGATGACCTCGGGCCTCGCCCGGCGCGGCCAGCACATCCTCAGCATCGTCCCCGAGAGCTCGCGGATGCTGTTCGCATTCCTCCACTTCACCGTGGTCTGATGCGGGTCGGGGCGATCCCGGAGACCCTCGCCGAGCGGATCGCGGTGCTCGCCGGCATCGCACCGACGCCGATCGTCGACACGCTGCATGCCGTGATCGTCGCCCGCGCGATCGTGGTGGCGACCAAGCTCGGCGTGTTCGATGCGCTCGCCGAAGGCCCCGCCGAGCCCGCCCCCCTCGCCCGGCGCCTCGAACTGAATGCGGCCGCGCTCGCAAAGCTCCTCGATCTCCTCGTCGCCTCGGGCTACCTGAAGCACGGCCGCGCCGGCTATGCGCTCTCCGCCCTGTCTCGGAAATGGCTCGTCGCCGGCAGCCCGCAATCGCTCCGCGATTCGATGCTGCTCCGGCTGCTCGAATGGCAGGCGATCGAGACCACCGAGGACTTCGTCCGCACCGGCCGTTCGCTCGACGTCCACGACGTCATCCAGGGCGACCAGTGGGACACCTACCAGCGCGGCATGCACGCGCTCGCCCGGCTCAGCGCCGGCGAGGTGGCACGGCGTCTCAAGCTGCCCGCCGATGCCACCGCCATGCTCGACATCGGCGGCGGCCACGGCGCCCTTGCCGTCGCCTTCTGCCGCGCGCATCCCGGCCTCCGCGCGACCGTCCTCGACCTGCCGCCGGCGGTCGCCGCGGCCGCGCCGATCCTCGCCGCCGAGGCGATGGGCGACCGCGTCGTCCACCACGCCGGCGACGCCCTCACGCACGATCTCGGCACAGCCGAATGGGACCTGATCCTGGTCGCCCATCTCGCCCACCACTTCGACGCCGCGGCCAACGCCGCCCTCGTCGCCCGGGCCGCCGCCGCGCTGAAGCCGAACGGCCGGCTGGCGATCCTCGACGTGCTCCGCCCGTCCTCGCCCGACGCACGGGAAGGCGCCGGCGCCCTCCTCGACCTTTACTTCGCGCTCACCAGCAACGCCGGTACCTGGAGCGCCGAGGAGATCACGGACTGGTTCCGCCAGGCGGGACTCCGGCCGGCCCGGCTGATCCGTCTCCGCACCACCCCGGGAATCAGCGTTCTGAGCGCCGTCCGGTCGGGGTAGAGATCACACAAGGTGCGCTTGCGGGTCCCCATCCCAACCCCTCGGCCGGCGCCATCATCCTTGGCGCGGCGTACCACCTTTCCACCCCACCTCCGTCATCCTCGGGCTTGACCCGAGGACCGTCGTCAGTCAGCGCGTGGGCTCGGGGTGGGCGGTGTCGCTTCAGCCAATGCCCAGCGGTGCAACGCGGCCCGCGATCCTCGGGGCAAGCCCGAGGAGGACCGGAGCAACAGGATGATGCGCCGCGCGTCGTGCGACCGTAGGTCACTCCGCCGGGAAGACCAGGACGTCCTCCGGCCTCACGGAGAAGCGCACGTCGGCGCCGGTCGCCGGGCCGGTGCCAGGCGGCGCGACGGCGCGAAGCGGCTGGGCGAGGCCGGCGACCGCGACGTGGATCATCTCGGCATCGCCGAGGAAATGCCGGGCGACGACGCGGCCGGCCCCGCCGTCGGCGTCGCCGAAGCTGATCCCCGCCGGCCGGATGCAGACCACGGCCGCGGCGCCGTCGGCGAGCCCCGGCGCGGGGAAATCACCGGCCGGCGTCGCCACAGCGCCGTTCCGCGCCATGGCGGCGATCTCGTTCCACTCGGCGAAGAAGCGCGCCACCGACAGCGTCGCCGGGCGGCGGCAGAGCTCCTCGCCGCTGCCGCCCTGAACGATCCGCCCGCCCTGCATCATCAGGATGCGGTCGGCCATCCGCATCGCGTCGTCCTGGTCGTGGGTGACGAGGATGCCGGTGGTGCCGCTCTCGCGCAGCACCGCGAAGGTGTCCTCGCGGACCAGCACGCGGGTCCGCCGGTCGAGGTTCGAGAACGGCTCGTCCATGAGCAGGATGCCCGGCCGCGGCGCCAGCGCGCGGGCGAGGGCGACGCGCTGCTGCTCGCCGCCCGACAGCATGTGCGGATAGGCGTCGGCGCGGTGCGCGAGGCCGACGCGTTCGAGCGCCGCGAGCGCCGTCTGCCGCGCCACGGCGCGTCCGGTGCCGCGCAGCCCGAACATCACGTTCCGTACCGCATCGAGATGCGGGAAGAGCGCATAGTCCTGGAACATCATCCCGACGCCGCGTTTCTCGGGCGGCACGCCGCCGTCGCCCGTCGCCACCTCGCGGCCGCCGATCGCGATCCGCCCCGCGTCGAGCGGCTCGAGCCCGGCGACGAGCCGGAGCAGCGTCGACTTGCCGGAGCCGGAATGGCCGACCAGCGCCACCGTCTCGCCCGCCCCGACCGCGAACGAGACGCCGTCGACGGCGGTGACGGCGCCATAGCGGCGCGTCGCGCCCTCGACGTCGAGGGACATGGCAGGCGATGGCTTCATCCCTGGACCTGGGGCACCGCCGGACGGCTGATACGCGACAAGAGGATCACGGGAAGAAGCCCTACCAGCACGATGAGCAGCGCCGCAACCGCCCCGTCCTCGTAGGTGCCGCGCGCCGCCTCGCCGTAGAGGTGGGTCGCCAGCGTCTCGAAGTTCATCGGACGGAGCAGCAGCGTCGCCGGCAGCTCCTTCATGCAGTCGACGAAGACCAGGATCGCCGCCGCCCCCAGTGCCGGCCGGATCAGCGGCAGGTGGACGCGACGGAAGACGCCGGTCACCGTCTCGCCCAGCGTCCGGGCGCTGTAGTCGAGCCGCCGCGGCACCTTGGCGAAGCCGGCATCGACGCCGCCGGCCGAGACCGCGAGGAAGCGCACGACATAGGCGTAGGTGAGCGCCGCGACCGTGCCGGAAAGGAGCAGCCCGGTCGAGATGCCGAAGCCCTGGCGCATGATGCCGTCGATCGTGTTGTCGAGCCCGGCCAGCGGCGCCAGCAGGCCGATCGCCACCACCGTGCCCGGAAGCGCATAGCCGAGGCTGGCGCCGCGGAGGAACCCGCGGCCGAGCCGGCCGTCCTCGACCCGCGCGGCATAGGCGACCGCGGCGCCGAGCACGATGACGATTGCCGTCGCCAGCGCCGAGACGGCGACGGTGTTGAGCGCCTCGCCCGCGAGCCGCGGCGAGAAGCCGGCGAAGTCGAGCCGGATCCAGGCCTGGTAGGCGAGATGCGCCGCCGGGAAGACGAAGCCGACCAGCACCGGGACCAGCACCGCGCCGAGCGCCGCCAGGGCGGCAAGGCCGCGGAGCCGCCGGCGCGCGGGGGCGGCGGTGCGCTGCGCCGTGGTGCCGAAGCGCTGGCCGCGCCGGGCGAGCCGCTCGACCGTCACCAGCACCACCACCACCGCCAGCATGACCAGCGCCAGCTGTGCCGCGCCGGCGAGGTTCGACTGGTTGATCCACGTCGAGTAGATCGAGATGGTCAGCGTCCGCACCCCGAGGAATTCGGAGGCGCCGATGTCGTTCAGCGTCTCCATCAGCGCAAGGCTGGCGCCGACCGCGATCGCCGGCCGGGCGAGCGGCAGCGCCACCCGGAAGAACACCGCGAACTGACCGGCGCCGAGGGTCCGCGCCGCGTCGACCAGCCCCGAGGCCTGCATCAGGAACAGCGCCCGGGTCGAGAGATAGACGTAAGGGTAGAGGACGAAGCCGAGCAGGATCACCGCCCCGGGGATGTTGCGGATGTCCGGCAGGCGGAAGTCGCGGGGCGAGGCGATGCCGAGGATGTCGCGGATCAGCGTCTGGACCGGCCCGATCGGATGCAAGAGGTCGAGATAGGCATAGGCGACGATGTAGGTCGGCACCGCAAGCGGCAGGAGCAGCGCCCAGTCGAGCACCCGGCGGCCCGGGAAGTCGTAGGCCGTGACCAGCCACGCCCCGCCGGTGCCGATGGCGATGGTGAGGACGCCGACCCCGGCGAGCAGCAGCCCGGTGTTCAGCGACGCCCGCGGGATCACGTTGGCCCAGAGATGCGCCCAGGCGTCGCCGGAGCCGCCAGCGGCGATCGCCGCCAGCGAGACGATCGGCACCAGGACCAGGAGCGCGGTGGCTGCCGAGGCCGCCACCCAGGCGCAGGCGCCGCCGCATCGCTGCCGCGCGAGCCGCGGCGTGACCGATGCGATGGCGTCTGCGGTCATCGTGGGGACGCGTCCGCGGCCTAGTTGTCGAAGCCGACTTCGTCGACGAGCTGGCTCGCGGCCTTGCGGTGCGAGGCGATCTCGACCAGCGTCAGGCCGTCGGTGTCGAGGGTGCCGAACTCGGCGATGATCGGATCGACCGTCGCGCCTTCCTTCACCGGGTATTCGAAGTTCTGCTGGGCATAGAGCGCCTGCGCTTCGTCCGAAACCAGGAATTCGAGGAACTGCACCGCATTGTCCTTGTTCGGCGCGTTCTTGGCGACGGCGGCGCCGGAGACGTTGACGTGGGTCGCCCCGCCCTCGAAGGTCGGCAGGATCACCTTGATCGCCTTGCCCCATTCCTCCTGCTCGGGTCCGCCCGCGCCGCTCCGCATCAGGCCGACATAATACGAATTGGCCAGGCCGATGTCGCAGATGCCGCCGAGGATGTCACGGGCGACGTCGCGGTCGCCGCCGGCGGCCTGCCGGGCGAGATTGGCCTTGACGCCCTCGAGCCACGTCTTGGCCGCCTCCTCGCCGTGGTGGGCGATATAGGCGGCGATCAGCGCGACGTTGTAGGGATGCTGGCCCGAGCGGATGCAGACCTTGCCCTGCCATGCCGGGTCGGACAGCTGCTCGTAGTTGAACGAGGCGAGGTCGAGGTCCTTGTCGGCATAGAGCACGCGCGCGCGCTTCGACAGCGCGAACCAGTGCCCGTTGGGGTCGCGGAGGTTCTCCGGCACCGCGGCGTAGAGGATCTCGGAGTCGATCGGCTGGGTGACGCCCTTGTCCTCGAGGTCGACCAGGCCGCCCACATCGACGGTCATCAGCACGTCGACCGGCGAGTTCGCGCCCTCCGCCTGCACCCGTTCCGGCAGGCCGTCCTTGACGAACACCGTGTTGACGGCGATGCCCGTCTCGCTCGTGAACGTGTCGATCAGCGGCTGGATCAGGCCCGGCTCGCGCGTCGTGTAGAGGTTGACCTCTCCCTCGGCCAGGGCGGCGGTCGGGGCGAGCATGGCGCTGGCGACGGAACCGGCGACCAGCAGGCTCCGGAGCTTCTCGGCAGTCATGGGATTCTCCCTCGATCGTTGCGGTCGATACCTGACGATTGCTGTCCTTTTTCGCGGGACCCTAGTGGGGATAAGGTCGAGACGACGCAAGTCAAGTAGTATTCCTGTTTATAGTTGTTCTAATTCTAGTCTTTCCTGCCTTGCCTTGGATGTTCCCAAGTATAACGGCGATGGAGCTCCCACGGCCCGCGTCGCTGGCCGCGGCCGCCGAACCCGCTATGATGCCGGTCGCGACGGCACGGCCGGAGACGAAAGGCGACGAAATGGCGACGGCGGCAACGGGCGGATCGACGCGGCCGGCATTCGACTGGTCCGACCCCCTGCTTCTCGAGGCAGAGCTCACCGAGGAGGAGCGTCTGATCCGCGACACGGCGCGTGACTATGCGCAGTCGCAGCTCCAGCCGCGCGTGCTCACCGCCTTCCGCGAGGACCGCTTCGATCGCGAGATCATGACCGAGATGGGCGCCCTCGGCTTGCTCGGCGCGACCATCCCCGAGGACTATGGCGGTGCCGGCGCCGGCTACGTCGCCTACGGGCTGATCGCCCGCGAGGTCGAGCGGGTCGATTCCGGCTACCGCTCCGCCCTCAGCGTCCAGTCGTCGCTGGTCATGTTCCCCATCCACGCCTACGGCAGCGAGGACCAGCGCCGGACGTATCTCCCCCGCCTCGCCACCGGCGAGATCGTCGGCTGCTTCGGCCTGACCGAGCCCGACCACGGCTCCGATCCGGGCGGCATGCAGACCCGCGCCGCGAAGGTCGATGGCGGCTACCGCCTCACCGGCACCAAGACCTGGATCACCAACGCGCCGATCGCCGACGTCTTCGTGGTGTGGGCGAAGTCCGACGCGCACGACGGCAAGATCCGCGGCTTCCTGCTCGAGCGCGGGATGGCGAGCCTGTCGGCGCCGAAGATCGAGGGCAAGGTCTCGCTCCGCGCCTCGGTCACCGGCGAGATCGTGATGGACGATGTCGCGGTGCCGGAGGCCAACCTGCTGCCGGACGCATCCGGCCTTGCCGGGCCGTTCGGCTGCCTCAACCGCGCCCGCTACGGCATCGCCTGGGGCACGATGGGCGCCGCCGAGGACTGCTGGCACCGCACCCGCCAGTACGTCCTCGACCGCAAGCAGTTCGGCCAGCCGCTCGCCGCCAACCAGCTGATCCAGAAGAAGCTCGCCGACATGCAGACCGAGA
>JBIQKL010000211.1:0-2287 GCA_044506555.1 Hyphomicrobiales bacterium
CCGCCGCCCCCGACCCCGACACGACGCTCCTCGACCGCCTGCCGGTCGGCATCGTCGTCCATCGCGAGGGCAGGGTGCTCTACGTCAACCGCGCCCTGCTCGCGCTCCTCGGCTATGCCGATACCGGGGCCTTCGCCGCCGCGGGTGGCGTGACCGCCGTCTTCCCCGACGAGGGCATGCCGGGTCAGCCCGAAGGCGGCCGGGTCGACGTCCGCCGCGCCGACGGCGAGCGGCTCGCGGTCGAGGCGCGGCTCCACGCGATCCCATGGGGGGACAGGACCGCGATGATGCTGTCGCTGGTCCGCGCATTGCCCGAGCCGGCCGTCGTCCCGGACGAGCCGGTCGAGGAAGGGCTCGCCGGGCGGGTACACGAACTCGAGGCGATCCTCGACACCGCGACCGACGGCGTCCTGATTATCGAGGGCGACGGCCGTATCGCGGGCATGAACCGCACCGCAGAGGCTCTGTTCGGCGTCGAGGCGGCCGAGGTCGCGGGCCGGCCGTTCACCGACCTCTTGGCCGAGGAGAGCCGGCGCGCCGCGGTCGACTACATCGACGGCCTCGCCGCCAACGGCGTGGCGAGCGTTCTCAACGACGGGCGCGAGGTGATCGGCAAGGTGCCGCGCGGCGGCCTCATCCCGCTGTTCATGACCATCGGCCGGCTCGGCGCGTCGGGCAAGTACTGCGCCGTGCTCCGCGATATCACGCACTGGAAGAACGTCGAGGAGGAGCTGGTCGCCGCCCGCCGCGCGGCGGAGGCGGCGAACGCGCAGAAGTCGGAGTTCCTCGCCAAGATCAGCCACGAGATCCGCACGCCGCTCAATGCCATCATCGGCTTTTCCGAGGTGATGATGGAGGAGCGCTTCGGCCCGATCGGCAGCGATCGCTATCGGAGCTACCTCCGCGACATCCACATCTCGGGCGAGCACCTGATGAGCCTGATCAACGACCTTCTCGATCTGTCCAAGGTCGAGGCGGGCAAGCTCGATCTCAATTTCGAGGCGGTGTCGCTCAACGAGGCGATCCGCGATGCCGTGGCGCTGATGCAGCCGCAGGCGAACCGCGAACGGATCATCATCCGCACCTCGCTGGCGACCGGCCTGCCGAACGTCGTCGCCGATCTGCGCTCGCTTCGGCAGGTCCTCCTCAACCTCCTGTCCAACGCCATAAAGTTCACGCGCGCAGGGGGGCAGGTGATCGTCGCCACGGCGCTCGAGGAGAACGGCGAGGTGGTGATCCGTATCCGCGACACCGGCATCGGCATGAGCGCCGAGGACATCGATACGGCGATGAAGCCGTTCCGCCAGATCGCGACGTCGGGCCGGGCACGGGAGGGCACCGGCCTCGGCCTGCCCCTGACCAAGGCGTTGGTCGAGGCGAACCGCGCCGCCTTCGCCATCGACAGCGTCCCGGATCAAGGCACGCTGGTCCGCGTCACCTTCCCGACGACGCGCGTGCTCGCGGGGTGAGCGGCGGGGACGGCGGATGTCTTGTTGACAGCTCCGCTCCGTTCTGTTGTCATTTGATCCAACATGAAGGCGAAGTTGCTCTTTCGCCGGCGCGTCGTCGTCGCCGAGGACGCGTTCGCTGATCTGGTGCTCTGGTCGCTCCCGCGGCCGGCTCTGGGTAGCGTCCATGCGTACAAGTATCGCCTGGCCTTCGTAGTCGGTGGCGTTTGTGTGCTCCGCTACGACAACGAGGCGGGAAAGGGCGATCATCGCCATCGTGATGCCGTCGAGGAATCCTACCGGTTCGTCGACGTGGACCGGCTGGTGTCGGACTTCCTCGGCGATGTCCGGAGGTGGATGAATGAGAACCGTCAGGCTTGAGATCGCGTCTCTGGACAGCGTTGGTGAGGGGTTCTCCCGCGCCTGGAAATCCGGCCGCGGCGAGCAGGAGGCGCGCCTCAGCTTCGCGACGCCGGAGCTTCTATGGAAGGTGCTGACGACGAAGCGGTGGGAACTGCTTAGGGCGCTTGCAGGATCGGGACCGCTGACGGTTCGCGAAGTGGCGCGACGGGTGGAGCGGGACGTGAAGGCGGTTCACGCCGACCTCCGCGCGCTGCTCGATGCGGGGGTCATCGAGCGCGGGCCTGGCGGACGTGGCTTCGTCTTTCCTTATGACGCCATCCACGTCGACTTCGTGCTGAAGGCCGCGTAGTCGGCTCAGGTTGCCAGCTCGGGCAGGTCGCGGAACAGGTCGAGCGCCTCCGGATTGGCGAGCGCCTCGCGGTTCCTGACCGGCCGCCCGTGGACGATCTCCCGCACCGCGAGCTCGACGATCTTGT
>JBIQKL010000094.1:0-9612 GCA_044506555.1 Hyphomicrobiales bacterium
CTGCACCACAAGCTTTGCCACGTGCTCGGCGGCTCCTTCGGCCTGCCGCACGCCGAGGCCCATGCGGTGATGCTGCCCCACACCGTCGCCTTCAATGCCGGCGCGGCAGGCGCGCTCCTCGATCCGATGAGCGACATCTTCGGCGGGACCGACATCGGCCATGCGCTCGCCGCCTTCGCCGACGAGGTCGGGGCGCCGCGGGCCCTCCGCGATCTCGGGCTGAAAGAGGCCGATCTCGATCGCGCCGCCGATCTCGCGATGGAGACGCCCTACTGGAATCCGCGACCGCTGGTGCGCGAGGAGATTCTCGGACTTCTCGGATCGGCCTGGGCGGGAGAGATCGGGCCGCCGGACGGCCAAGGCCGAAACGCGCCATCGGAGCCCGCGAGGGCGGCCCATGTTGCCCTCCGGGAGCGCGGGCAAAACGTCGAAAACCGAAGCGGCACCGCCCTGGAAACCGGGGTTCCGGTCGAGCGACTGCGTCCGGACCGGCGAAGTAGACGCTGCGCAAAAGATCTCGAGTCGGCAGGCGGACTGCGATTTCCCGTCTCAGCTCTGTCGGAAACGCGAAGCGTCCGTCGTAGACCGTTCGACGAGACGAGCCTCGATCACGCGGCTCATATCCTTGATCTGACCGCTGCTCGGGTCTTCGATGATTTGAAGCGTAGCATCAACCATGGTCTCTGCGTCTTGCACGAAGCTTGTGAGATCATAAGCGTTCCACCCGGCCGGTGGAATGTCATCGAAGCCGGCGATCAGGACGTCTTCCGGGCAACGGATACCGAACTCGCTCCGCAGCGTATCAATTGCCCCGAAGGCGATCAGGTCGTTGGCACAGAACAAGGCATCGGGGCGATCGTCGCCGGAAAACAACTCACGGGCGCCGGCACATCCGGCTTCGTAGGTGAAATCGAACGCAGACGAGTTGAAAAGCACCGCGTTGAAGCCGTGCTGGGCGAGCCGATTGACGTATCCATGCCGGCGCTCATTGTTGGATGGACTATCGAGCGGCCCGGAAATGAAGCCGAACCGCCTGGCGCCGTGTCCGACGAACAGGTCGGCGAGGCGGACGGCAGCTTGGGTGTTGTCGCATCCAACCGAAGCGATGTGGCTGCCTGAAACAGCGGTGTTGAATGCAACGACGGGTATGTTGAACGTAGCGAGTTGTTCCGCCGCCTCTTCGGATAGGACGGCCAGGGCGCTGACGATCGCGTCGACTCGATAGCCCGCTAGCAACGGAATCGCAGCATCGAACGTATAGCCGCTGTCGACATGGAACAGCAGGACCTGATGCCCCGTGTCCTGCAGGCGCCGCGAGAACACCTCGAGCACACGCGCATATAAAGGATTGTACATGCCGCCGATAACGATCGCTACGAGGCGGGAACGCTCCGTAAGCATGATCCGGGGCAGGGCACTGGGCCAGTAGTTCAGCACCTTCGCGGCGTCGAGCACTTTCTGGCGGGTCGCCTCGGAGACTGGCCCCCCCTTGAACGTCCGCGAGACGGCGGACTGCGACACGTTCGCAAGCCGCGCGACATCCGTGGACGATGCATACTTCTTAGGAAATACCATCCGCTCTTCGAATCCGGCTGCCCCACCCATCCGCATCGCTGATAGACGTTTTTCTTGTCCTCAACAATGTCCCGCTTGACACGCGTTTTGGCGAATGCATAGCTAGCCACTCGGAGTGACTAGCTGTGCAAAGCGCCTGCGCGGCGGTTTTTGGGGGAATTGATGGACCTTGGCATCGCCGGGAAGACAGCGGTGGTCACCGGGGGCAGCGTTGGCATCGGACTCGCCGTCTGCCAAGTCTTGGCCGGCGAAGGCGCCAACGTGGTCATGGCGGCCCGCGACAGCGCCCGGCTCGACGCCGAAGCCGCACGGATTCAGGCCGGCAGTTCCGGGCGGATCGTCGGAGTGGCGTGCGACGTCTCCACGGCGGAAGGCGCCGCAGTCCTGGTCGAGGCCGTTTCGCGCGACTTCGGCGGCTCCGACATTCTCATCAACAATGCCGGCACCGGCAGCAACGAGACGATCGCCGAGGCATCCGACGAAAAGTGGACCCACTACTGGGAGCTTCACGTCATGGCGGCGGTCCGGCTGGCGCGCGGCCTGACGCCCGGCATGGCGGCACGCGGCGGCGGCGCGATCCTCAACAATGCATCGATCTGCGCCAAGCAGCCCTTGTGGTACGAGCCGATCTACAATGTGACGAAAGCAGCCCTGGTGATGCTTTCGAAATGCATGGCCACCGAATTCATCGGGCAGAACATTCGCGTCAACACGATCAGTCCGGGCTTGGTTCTGACGCCCGACTGGGTGAAGACCGCCAAACAGCTCACCGAGGCGAGCGGCGGGGATCATCGCGCCTACCTGGATGGCGTTGCCGACGAGCACGCGGCGATCAAGCGTTTCGCGTCGCCACAGGAGATCGCGGACTTCATGGTCTTCCTGTGCTCGGAGCGGGCCAGCTATTCGGTTGGCGCCAACTACTTTGTCGACGGCGGCATGCTGAAGACATTGTGAAGACGGACTGGAACAACATTCGTATCCAACGGGAGGTATGACGATGAAGAGGCTTCTGGGTTTAATTGCCGCTGTGTCATTCGTAGTCAGTGGGACGGCAGCGTTCGCCGCCGATCTGGTCTGGCCGTCGCGCGACGAGCTCTTCGTGGGCTTTTCGCAGGCCGACCTGAAGAGCACGTGGCGCTCTGTGGAAAGCGATGACATGATCGCCGAAGCGGAAAAGCGCGGCTACGAATTCGCCATCACGAACGCCGAGGGCGATACGGGCAAGCAGCTTTCCGACATCGAGTCCCTGCTGGCGCAGGGCGTCAACGTGCTGGTGGTCGTGCCCATCGACGGTGACGCTATCCTGCCGGCATTGCAGGACGCGAGGGACAAGGGTGTCCCGGTCATCCTGAAGGCCCGCGGCGCGAATGGCACGCCGGGTGTCGACTACGTGACCGGCATCATGTCCGACTTCGTGTGGGAGGGAGAGCAGGCCGGCGAATGGATCGCCGCGGCGGCGAAGAAGAAGGGCCTCGACACCATCCGCGTCATGGAGATCCAAGGCGTCGTGGGCGGTACCGACGTGCGGGACCGGGCGCAGGGCTTCCAGAACGCGGCAGACGCGGCCGGGAACTTCGAGTTCGTGGCCATCCAGTCGGCCGATTGGTCGCGTTCCAAGGCCCAGGAATTGGTCCAGAACCTCATCCAGTCGCAGGGCAAGGACGGATTCGATGCGATCTATGCCCAGAATGACGAGATGGCGCTCGGCGCGTACCTCGCGCTGCAGCAGGCCGGTCTTACCGTCAACGAGGACGTCTTCCTTGTCGGCGTCGACGGCATGAAGGAAGCTTTCGACGCGATCAAGGCGGGTAGGCTGTCTGCAACGGTCACCTGCACGCCGTTGTTTGCGGCCCAGGTTTTCGACACCATCGAAGACGGGATCGACGGCAAGGAGATACCGGGTTCGATTGCGGTGAACGATGCCCTGGTCGACATCACCAACGTCGACGAACTCTACCATCTCGGGTTCTAGCGTATCCTCGGATTGGCGCCTGCCTCTCGCGAGGCGGGCGCCAGTCCGTTTTAATCTACAAGCAAGATCGCGCGGGTC
The DNA here is from genome assembly GCA_044506555.1 of Hyphomicrobiales bacterium. Taxonomy (GTDB): domain Bacteria; phylum Pseudomonadota; class Alphaproteobacteria; order Rhizobiales; family Kaistiaceae; genus Bauldia. Next base: position 3,626 of record JBIQKL010000094.1, read on the forward strand.
GTATCGTCAGCGGAAAAGCAAACCCCACGCGAATGCACGGCAGCCGATCTGCCCATTGCCTGGCAACTCCGATTCGCGCCCCGCAGCCACGGACATCAACACTTGATGGAAGACGACAACATTCTCGAGGTTCGGGAGCTTACGAAGTCGTTCGCGGGCGTCACGGCGGTCGATCACGTGAGTTTTGCCGTGCGCCGGGGCGAAGTACATGCCCTGATGGGCGAAAACGGCGCGGGGAAGTCCACGGTCATCAAGATGATCAGCGGGCTGCACAAGGCAGACTCCGGCGCGATCGTCTATGACGGAAAAGAGCGCTCGTTCTCGAATGCGCTCAGCGCGCAGCACGCCGGCATAAGCACGGTGTTCCAAGAGCTCAACATGATCCCGGCGCTCTCGGTCAGCGAGAACATCTACCTGGGCCGGTATCCGTTCAATGCCTGGGGCATCGACTGGAAAGCGATGCATGCGGCGGCCCAGAAGCTCGTGTCGGACTTGGGCGTCAGCATCGACGTCACCAAGCCGCTTGAGGAGTTCGGCGCGGCGAAAAAGCAGATCATCTATGTGCTGCGGGCCATCAGCCTGAAGAGCAAGCTGATCGTCATGGACGAGCCGACGTCGTCGTTGGATGCGAACGAGGTCGAGCTCCTGTTCAGCATCATGGACAAGCTCAAGAGCACCAGCGTCGCCATCATCTTCATTTCGCACCGGCTGGACGAGATCTACCGGCGCTGCGACCGGATCACGATCCTCAAGGACGGGCGCCACGAGGGCACATACGACGTCGGCGAGCTCAGCCAGTACCAGTTGCTGGAGAAGATGGTCGGGAGGAAAGGCCTCGCCCTCGAGCACGACCGGACCCGGCACGACGCGACGGGGGAAGAGCGCGTTCTCGAAGTGAAGGGCATCACGCGGGCTCCGTACGTGAACAACGTGAGCTTCGCGGTCCACAAGGGGGAAGTCCTCGGGCTGGCCGGACTGCTCGGCTCGGGCAGGACGGAGACGGCCCGGCTGATCTTCGGCTGCGACATGCTCGACTCCGGGGAAGTTCTGGTGAAGGGAAAGCGGGCGCATCTGCGGTCGCCGGCGGACGCCGTATCGCTCGGGATGGCGTTCTGCACGGAGAACCGGAGGGAGGAAGGAATCTTCCCGGACATGTCTGTGGAAAGCAACATCGTCGCCTGCTCCCTCTCGTCCCTGACGACATTGGGCTTCATCGACGAGAGGCGCCGCCGGGCCGTCGCGAGCGACTACATCCGTAGGCTCGCGATCAAGACGGCGTCTCCCCGCCAACTCATCAAGACGCTCTCCGGCGGCAACCAGCAGAAGGCCATCCTCTCGCGCTGGCTCGCCATGAATCCCGATCTCATCATCCTGGACGAGCCGACGCGGGGGATCGACGTCGGCGGAAAGCGCGAGATCGAGAACCTGATCGGCGAGTTCGCCGACAGGGGGATCAGCGTCCTTCTCATTTCATCGGAGCTGAGCGAACTGGTCCGGAACTGCGACCGGGTCATCGTCCTGCGGGACGGGAGCGTCGCGGGAGAGCTGACGGGCGATGCCATTTCCGAAAAGGGCATCATCCGGACGATCGCCAATGCCACCCACCCAAGTGGAGTTCACTGAGATGGCGATCGCCATGGAGGGAGAGGCGCTTCCGACCCGCTCGGTCGGAGTCTTGTTGACCAGGCACGTTGCGGCGATCGCGCTGCTGGCGCTCATCCTGTTCAACTGCTTCTTCACGCCGAATTTCGTGGCATGGGAGACGTTCTCCAACATCTTCTCGCAGGGCACGAAAGTAGCGCTCGTCGGGCTCGGCCTGACGCTTGTGATCGCGATCGGCGGAATCGACATCTCGGTCGGCTCGGCGATGGCGCTGGCCGCCACGATCGTCGCCATCGCGCTCACGGAAGGCAGCTATCTCGGGTTCGCACTGTCGTTCGTCGTCGTGCTGGGCTTCGGGTTTCTGGCCGGAACGCTCAGTGCGCGCTTCGCTGTCCTCCCCCTCGTTTCCACCTTGGCACTGATGTACGTGATGCGCGGCCTCGCCCGTGGCGTCAGCGGACGCGGGACCGTCACGTATAGCAATCCGGAACTGACCGACTTCTTCATCACCCCGATCGCCGGTCGTTTTCCCGTGCAGTTCTTCATCCTGGTCGCGGCCGTGGTGGTGATGTACCTGGTCGTGAACCGAATGAAGTTCGGTTTCCACGTCGAGGCCTTCGGCAACAATCCGACCGCCGCGCGGATCTCCGGCATCAACACCCGGCGCCTCACGACGGTCAGCTACGTCGTCAGCGCCATGTTCGCCTGGGTCGCGGGGATCCTCGTGATGGGCATGGTGTCGAGCAGCGATCCGGCACGCGTCGGCCTCGACATGGAGCTCGATGCGATCGCCGCGACGGTGATCGGCGGAACCCCGATCAACGGCGGCTATCCCAACATCCTGGGAACGGTGTGTGGGGCGTTCCTGCTGCAGCTCATCACGATGATGGCCAACATGAACAACATCCCCTACGCATACTCGCTGATGATCAAGGCCGGCATCATCCTCGTGGCGCTCGTTCTCCACAATGCGTGGAAGCGCTAGCGGAGGGCCCGGATGAACGCGTCGGCATCACTTGAGAGAATGAAGGAACTCGCCTTCCGCGGCGGCCCTTTCATCGGGCTCTTCGTCGTCTTTGCCATCGGCGCGGCCGTCAGCCCCGCATTCCTGACGCCGGACAATCTAGTCAATTTCGCCCGAATGGCCAGCATCATGGGCTTTGTCGCAATCGGGATGACGTTCGTCATCCTGTGCGGCTCGATCGACCTGAGCGTCAGTTCCGTCTTCTCCCTGGCCGGCTTCCTGTTCATCTACTTCGCCCAGTACTCGATCGTGCTGGCGCTCTGCGCTCCGTTGATCGCGGGGCTGATCGTCGGCCTGGCGAACGGCGCCCTGGTCACGCGATTCTCGATACCCGCCTTCGTCGCGACTCTCGCGACCATGATCTTCGTCAGGGGCCTCGTCCTGGTCCTGACCGACGAAACCACGTTCAAGATCGCCCAGTTTCCCGACGTACTGCGCTTTCTCGGGCGGGGCATGGTTCTCGAATACATCTCCATTCCGTTCCTGCTGTTCGTCGTCGCGGTCGTGGTCGCGTCCTTCGTTCTGAGGCGGCGTCCGATAGGGCGAGCGATGTACATCGTGGGGGGCAATGCCGAAGCGGCGCGGATGATGGGCGTCAGCGTCACGAAAACCCTTCTGACCGCCCACGCGATATGCGGGGTCATGGCGGCCCTCGGCGGCATCATTCTCGCGTCGCGCGTGGGCGCGGCTCCCCCGCTCGCCGGAACCGGATACGAGCTCTACGCGATCGCCGCCGTCGTCCTCGGTGGAACCAAGTTGACGGGCGGCGTAGGCAATGTGTCGGGCACCGTGGCCGGGACGCTGATCATGGGAGCATTCTCGAACATCTTCAATCTCCAGCGCTACCTGGACCCGGTGTGGGAACTCGTCGTGGTCGGGACCGTCCTGCTCGCGGTCGTGTTCCTGCAGTCCGTCGTGGAATTGCACCGGACCAGAACCCGGGCTGCGACGGCTATCGAACCGCTGACGTGACGCCCGATGCCTTCACCTGATGCAGATTTCTGGAATGGTCGGTCGGTGTCGGCCCGGCATGTCATGCCGCTCACACCTGCTTGCCGACTTCCCTGGGACTGACGTCGCACGAATCGGAGAACGAAAATGAGATCGCTTGTTCTCGAAGAGAAACTGAAGCTGTCGCTCCGCGACTATCCGATCGAGCGCGAGGAGACCCTCGGACCGCGCGACGTGCGCATCAAGCTGCACACCGTGGGCATCTGCGGCTCCGACGTGCACTACTACACGCACGGCGGCACCGGCGTGTTCCAGGTGAAGGCGCCGATGATCCTGGGTCATGAGGCATCGGGCACCGTCCTCGAGGTCGGCACCGACGTGACGACGCTGGATGTCGGCGACAGGGTCTGCATGGAGCCCGGCATTCCGGATCCCAACAGCCGCGCCTCGCGCCTCGGGCTGTACAATATCGATCCGGCCGTGCGCTTCTGGGCGACGCCGCCCATTCATGGCGTGCTGCGGCCGACCGTCGTGCATCCCGCCGATTTCACGTACAAGCTGCCGGACAACGTTTCGTTTGCCGAGGCGGCGATGGTCGAGCCGCTTGCCGTCGGCGTCCACGCCGCGACCAAGGCGCAGGTCAAGCCCGGCGATGTGGCGCTGGTCATCGGCGCCGGGCCGATCGGTCTCGTGACCGTGCTGTCGGCCCTTGCCGCCGGCTGTTCGCACGTGTTCGTAAGCGACATCGACGACGCCAAGCTCGAGATCGCCGCAGGTCTCGGATCGGTTACGCCGATCAACGTTCGGGATCGCGATCTCGCCCGGGAGATCCTGAAGGCGACCGAAGGCTGGGGCGTCGAGGTCGTGTTCGAGTGTTCCGGGAGCGCCAAGGGCGCCGAGGGCGTCTTCGACCCCCTGTGCCCTGGCGGGCGCGTGATCCTCATCGGCTCGCAGGTGCAGCCGATCCAGTACGACGTCGGCAAGGCGATGGTTCGCGAAGCGCGCGTCGACCATGTCTTTCGCTATGCGCACGTCTTTCCGCGCTGCGTCGCCATGCTTTCGTCCGGCTCCATCGACGTGAAGCCGCTCATCACGAGAACCTTCGGCTTCGACGACAGCGTCGAGGCATTCGAGATCGCGGCGTCCGCGCCAAGGGGCGAAGTGAAGATGCAGATCCTCCTGCCGCAATGAGGCGGCGTCTTCACGAAGCTCGCCGTCGGGTAGTCGCCGAGATCGCCTCGCGTCCATTTCGGTCATGCCCGGCGTCAGGTCCGACGGTCGCCGAGACGTCCGGGCCGGTGCTGTTTTCACCAATCGGCAAGGAGAGATGACAGTGGATTTCGTCGGCAAGCGGGTCATTGTCACGGGAGCCGGCAAAGGCATCGGGCGCGCGACCGCGTTGATGCTCGCGAAGCGCGGGGCCAAGATCGTTGCGCTGACGCGCTCCGCCGCCGACCTGGAGAGTCTCGAAAAGGAGATCGATTGCCAATCCGTGGTCGTCGACCTCGCCGACGCCGAGGCGACGCGCGCGGCCGCGTTGAGGGCCTTGCCTGCCGATTATCTCGTCAATTGCGCCGGCACCACGGACCTGGCGCCGTTTCTCGATATGACGGTCGAGAGTTTCGATCTGCTCCACGCCGTCAACACGCGCGCCCCGATGATCGTTGCGCAGGAGTTCGCGCGTGATGTGACGAAGGACGGTCGGACGGGCGCGATCGTCAATGTGTCGAGCGTGGCCGCCTTCGTCGGCATTCCGGACCATGCCGCTTATTGTGCATCGAAGGCCGGGCTCGACGGTCTGACACGCGTGATGGCCAAGGAACTCGCGCCACGAGGCATACGGGTGAACGGCCTGCATCCGACCGTGACCTTGACGCCGATGGCGATAAAGGCCTGGAGCGATCCCGACAAGGCCGCCGGGATGCTCGGCCGGATTCCGGTCGGGCGCTTCGCCGACCCGGCCGACATCGCGGAGGTGATCCTGTTCCTGCTTTCCGACGAGGCAGCGATGATCAACGGCGTATCGATGCCGGTCGATGGCGGCTACATGATCTCCCCATGATGAGAGTCCTGAGCCGCGGCAGCGAGGTTGCGATACGCGCAACGACTTGATTCAGCCCTCGCCAACCGAACGCCATGGACCGGACTGAAAGACCTTCCTGGAAACGACAGCCATAGGGGCCGCGTGTCACAGTACCGTCGCTTCGGCATGCTGCAATGGCGGCCGAGACAGGCACATGCAATCCGAACGGAACCGCGACGTCGTCCTGTGGCGGGAAATCAGCGAGGCGCTGCGGGCGGAGATCGTCGCCGGCAGCCGGCGGCCGGGTGAACGGGTCGAAACCGAAGCGGCCCTGGCCGAGCGTTTCCGTGTCAACCGCCACACCATCCGCCGGGCGCTGCTGGCGCT
>JBIQKL010000094.1:9712-11504 GCA_044506555.1 Hyphomicrobiales bacterium
TGCATCACTTCGACGAAGCGCGCTTTCCGGGGATCGCCGAGAGCTATCGCGAGACCCGCTCCGTCACCCAGGCGCTGGCGCGCTTCGGCATCGCCGACTACTTCCGCCGCGACAGTACGGTCAGCGCGATCATGCCGAGCGCCCGCGACTGCAAGCTGCTCAGCCATCCCCCGTCGCGGCCGATCCTTCTGGTCGAGGGCGTCAACGTGGACGGCGACGGGCGCCCAATCGAGTACTCCGTCTCGCGGATGCCGACGGTCCGGATGCGGCTCCGCGTCTCGCACGCCGACGTCATCGCCACCGGGCGCGGATAGACAAGTACGGCCGGACATCCGGTCGGACCGTCATCGAAACTTCACAGGATTGCCGTCTCCGACACATGCCGGCGCGCGATAGCGGGGCGACACGGGATGACGGCATGCTCGAGATCAGCAACCTGCACAAGCGCTTCGGACAGACCACGGCGGTGGGCGGCGTAAGCCTCTCGCTCGGCCGCGGCGAGATGGTGGCGGTCATCGGGTCGTCGGGCGCCGGCAAGTCGACCCTGCTCCGCCTCGTCAACCGCCTCATCGATCCCTGCAGCGGCAGCATCCATTGCGGTGGCGACGACATCACCGCCCTCCGCGGGCGCGCGCTCAGCGCCTGGCGATGCCGCTGCGCGATGGTGTTCCAGCAGTTCAACCTCATCGGGCGGCTGGACGTGCTCACCAACGTCCTCCTCGCCCGCGTGCCCGCTACGCCGCTGTTACCCGCGCTGTTCAAACGCTTCGCCTTCGATGATCGCGTGCGGGCGATCGAGGCGCTCGACCGCTTCGAGCTGGCGGACAAGGCGCTCGAGCGCGCCGCCAATCTCTCCGGCGGGCAGCAGCAGCGCGTCGCGATCGCTCGCGCTCTGGTCCAGGAGGCCGAGATCGTGCTCGCCGACGAGCCGATCGCGTCCCTCGATCCGCGTAGCGCCGACATCGTCATGGAGAGCCTCCGCCACCTTCGCGACGCGCACGGCATCACCGTGATCTGCAACCTCCACCAGATCGCGGTGGCGCGGCGCTACTGCGACCGGATCATCGCCCTCTCGCACGGCAGGGTCGTGTTCGACGGACCGGTAGCCGACCTGACGCCGGACCACGAGGCGGCGATATTCGCCGGCGTGCCGGCCGACGCCCTGGTGCACTGACCATGGACGGCGCGGTTCCGCTGCTCGACCCGGGCGAGGCGCTCACCGCCCTCACCCATGCCGATCCGTCAGCCGTCAAGGCATTCGCCGAGACGCTGCTCGACGTGCTCGGGGTGCCGGAGGTGCTGGTCAACCGGACGGCCCTGGTGATGGTGCCCTATCGCGACACCGCCCGCGGCGCGGTCTTCCATCTCGGCGAGGTGCAGGTCGCCGAGGCCGGCGTCCGGCTGCCGGACGGTTGCGAGGGGCATGCCATCTGCATCGGCCGCGATCTCGAGCAGGCACTCGCCGTCGCGCTGGTCGATACGGCCATGGCCGCCGGGATCGCCGCCGAGGCCATCGCCGCCTTCGTCGCGTTGCATCGCGACCGGCAGGCGGAGGCGGACGCCGCGATGCTCCGCGACGTCGAGGCGACGCGCGTCATGATGGAGACGTTCTGATGGCCGTCGTCGCCGCGCCGACTGACGCCGAGCGCGCCACCGGCCGCGTGTTCGACGCGCTGATGTGGGCGCTCGCCCGTCCCGGCGATCCTTCTGCCGACGCCCCCACGATGGAAGCGATCGGCATCTGCCTGCTCGACCTCGAGGTCAGCTTCTTCGCGCCGCCGGGCGCGCTCGC